>JASHRY010000071.1 GCA_030037105.1 Xanthobacteraceae bacterium | reverse complement strand
GAGGGGCTGTTGTTTGTCCCGATGGTGGCGCGCGGCAAATTCCCGATCGTCTGGACGCCGAACAAGGAATATACCGGCGATACAGTGAGGATCGCCGCCGAAACCAACGATCTCCACGCCCTCGTTGCCTATGTGCAAAAGCTCGGAATGGACCGCGGCAAGTGGCGCGATTTGTTCGAGCCGCAGGAGATAGAGGTCACCGACGTCACCTTTCCGCGCTCTGCCGAATGGATCAACTACGGCAAATCGGTCTACGAAGCGCGTTGCGTCGGCTGCCATGGCGAAAAAGGCGACGGCAACGGGCCCGCAGCGACCTTCCTGTACAAACAGCGCCCGCGCAACTTCACAGCCGGCGTGTTCAAGTTCAGGCTGACCCAGAAGCCGATACCGACCGACGGCGACATGCTGCGGACCATCACGCGCGGCGTGCGCGGCACGGCGATGCCGGCCTGGTATATGCTGCCGATCAACGATCGCCTCGCCGTCATCCAGTACATCAAATACGTGCTGGCGGTGGACCGCAGCGACCCATCGAAGCCTTACGCTTATTTCACCGAGGAGCCCCCGGGCCAACCCCTCTACATCGGACAACCGCCGACGCCCACGCAAGACGTCCTCGCGCATGGCAAGGACGTGTGGCAGAACGCCAAATGCTGGGAGTGCCATGGCCACACCGGCAAAGGCGACGGCGAAAAGGCCGCGGGACTGAAAGACGATTTCAATTTCCCGATCCGCCCCGCAGACCTCACCAGCGGCCAGTTCAAGTCTGGCCCGCAAGTGCAGGATATCTTCAGAACGATCAGCACCGGCTTGAGCGGCACGCCGATGCCGTCCTACAGGGACTCGCTGCCCGAAGCGGACCGCTGGGCGCTTGCCTACTACGTCCTCTCACTTTCCGCCTTCAAGGATCCGCTGACCGGAGAACCGCTGAAGATCTCAGCTGCAGACCGTGCGGCGCTCGACAATCCGAAGCTAGCGGCGGGCACTCCTGATGATGCCTACCTTCCCGGGAGCGCCAAACACGCGGCGGCGCGCGACGCGACGGCGACGTCCACGTTGGCCCAAACCAATGGCGAAGTCTTGGGGCAGAAGAGCGAATGAGCCATGAGCAACTTTGAATTCGAGGTCGCCGGACCTTACATACTCTCTTTGCTGGTAAGTATCGGCGCGGTCTGCACCTTTATATGGGCCGTTCTCTCCGGCGCCTTCAATGGTGCCGACGAAGAGGCGCTGCGGTTCTATCATCGGGAGGTCGATGATGACTGACTTGCAACCCGGTTCCGGCAACACCCCACCGCATGAAGAGGGGTTCTGGCATGAGCACGAGCGCGAGCTCGAGGATTATGGCGGCGGCCAAATCCAGGCCTGGGTTGGGCATTTCCCGGCGTGGCTACTGGCCGTCTACGCGATACTTTTCGTTTGGGCGCTGTACTATGAATTTCATTACTGGGGCGGGTTGGGCCCCGGACGTCCCTTATGGTGATGAGCGGCGGACCGGCGGCGGTTAAGACTTCCGCCGCCAACGGTGCAGCGTTGAACGAGAGAGACTAAGAAGAGGTAGCGGAAATGATTCCGGCTAAGATCGTCCTTGCAGTGGCGTGTTTGAATCTCCTCTTCCTGTTCTCGGAACTTGCGATGAATGTGTTCCGCGCGTCCTTTGGGTGAGGAGGAAAGAGCATGTTGGCGCACACGGCCTTCTCGATCGCGCAGGCGAGCCCGAGCCAATTGTTAGCCTATTTCGCGGGCGCAGTGGTTCACATCGCCTTCTTCGCCTGGATCGTTTGGCTCGTGAGACAATAAAGGTGGCGGATTTTTCCGCCGGCAGAGGGCGACGGGTCAGACGAGCCGATCCGTCATGACGTACTATCTGGTTGTGTTCGCTGCGGGCTTCGCCGGCAGCTTTCATTGCATCGGCATGTGCGGCGGCTTTGCCTGCGCGCTCGGCCGCGATCCGCGCGGCGGGGGCGGCGCCACCGTGCTGCGGCACTTCCTCTACAATTCCGGCCGATTGACGACCTATTGCTTTATCGGCGCGCTCGCGGGCGCATTGGGCCAGGTGATCTGCACGCAGCAAGGCGCCACGCTGATGCTGCCGAGCGGCTCGCTGGATACCGCCGAGCGAGCACTAGCGATCGTTGCCGGGTCGCTTATGATCGCCATGGCGTTGCAGTTCTTCGGCCTATTGCAAGCGTTCCATCGCCTGACGATCGGCTTCGGCGGCAGCACTTTTGCCATGTCGCTGCGCAGCCTGCTGACGACCCGCAGCCGCGCGGCGCCGCTTGCCTTTGGGGTGTTCAACGGCTTCCTGCCCTGTCCGCTGGTCTACGCATTTGCCGCCGAAGCGGTCAGCACCGGCCAGGCGCTTCCCGGATTCCTCACCATGGCGTCGTTCGGACTGGGAACCTTCCCCGCGATGTTGATGATGGGCGGCCTCGGCCGGATTCTTGCTCCGGCCTGGCGTCAGCGCGGCGTGTGGCTCGCCGGTAGCTGCATCCTGCTGCTTGGCATTATCACGCTCGGCCGCGGCGTCCTCCCTCTCGGCGCTCATCTCGCACATAACTGGCCGGGAGGCCATCCGGTGTGAACGCGACGGCTGATATGATTTGCAGCCACTGCCTGCTGCCCGTCGGCCCGCGGTCGATGCGACGCACGGTCAACGGCGAGGATTGCGCCTTCTGCTGCTACGGCTGCTGCATCGCCTTCCAGGTGAAGCGCGGGAAGAGCGACGAGTGGGAAGCGGCCTGGCTGCTGATCCGGCTCGGCATCGGCGGCTTTCTCTCCATGAATATCATGCTGTTCAGTCTCCTATTATATACCGACACATTCACCGGACCCGATGCCAGGCTGATCCCCTGGGTCGACATCCTGCTTTGGATATTTGCCACGCCGGCGATGATTATTCTCGGCGGACCGTTTCTGCACGAGACCTGGCTCAACGGCCTGCAGGGCCGCCTGACTTCGGCGACGCTGATCGTGATCGGCGTCGGCGCCGCCTACGTCTATTCCGTCTTCGCGGTCATCGAGGGACGCCCGCACGTCTATTTCGATACCGCCACCATGGTGCTGATGCTGTTCACGGTGGGCCGGTTGCTGGAGGCGGCCGGGCGAGCCCGAGCGGCGCGCGATCTGGAGCCGCTGTTGGCTGCGGAGCGCGAAAGTGTCGTCGTGGTCCACGAGGGGAACGAGATTCGCCGCCCGATCCGCGAGGTCGAGGCCGGCATGCTTGTTCGGGTGCGGCCGGGCGAGCGCATTCCGATCGACGGCGTCGTCATCGAGGGCGAATCCCATACCGACCAGGCGGTGATTACGGGCGAAAGTCGCCTGATCGCAATAGGTGTCGGTTCGCCGGTGATCGCCGGCAGCATCAATGGCGACGGTCCGCTGCTGATCCAAAGCAGCGGTGCGGGAACGGCAACGCGTTGGGCGCAGATTTGCCGATCGGTTCGGGAGGCGCTCAGCCGGCGCAGCCCGAACCAGCGCGTCGCCGACCGCGTGGTCGGCGTGTTGGTGCCCTTCGTTCTCGGTCTCGGCGCGCTGACGGTGCTTTGTTGGGCCAACTCGCTGCCGTTCGATCGGGCGTTGCTGATCGGATTATCGGTTCTTGTCGTTGCCTGCCCCTGTGCGGTGGGCCTCGCCGCACCGCTTGCAACCTCGCTCGGCATCGGCCGGTTGGCACGGCACGGCTGTCTGGTCCGCGATCCGGCGGCGCTCGAGATCTTGGCGCGTACGCGATTGCTCGCATTCGACAAGACGGGCACGCTCACGACGGGCAAAGCGCGTGTCATTGGCGTCGAAAGCGACGGAGTCGACGCGGACGAGGTGCTGGCGTGGGCCGCGGGATTGGAACGCCATTCCGAGCATAGCTTGGCCCGCGCCGTCGGCGCTGCCGCCGCGATGCGCGGCATAGAGCCAATGGTGACGCGTGACGTTCGCGTCGCGCCGGGCCGTGGCATTCGGGGAACCTGCGACGGAAAGCCCGTGGCATTGGGCAACGCCGCCTTGATGAATGACTTGGGATGGCAGGCTTCCGCCGCTCTCCGCGAACGCGGCCGGTCGCTGGAGGCGAGCGGCTATTCGGTGATCTATGTCGGCTGGGGCGAGAGCGTTCGCGGCGTGCTGTCGCTCGATGATTCGGTGCTCCCCGAGGCGCGGGCGACAATCCACGCGCTGCGCGACCGCAGACTGCACGTGATCCTGCTCACCGGCGATCTCGAAAGCGCCGCCCAACGCGTCGCCGGGGCGGCCGGCATCGACGACGTACAAGCGGCATTGACCCCGGAAGCCAAGCGCGCCGCCCTGCAGCGTCAGCGCGCTGGATATGGCGCCGTTGCAATGATCGGCGATGGTCTCAACGACGGCCTTGTCCTGGCCGACGCCGATGTCGGGATTGCAGTCGGCTCGGCGACGGATCTGGCGCGCGAAACCGCGGCAATCGTATTGCCGCCGGGCGGTTTGTACATGCTGCCATGGGTGGTCGACGTTGCCCGCGCGATTCGCGCGAAAGTTCTCACCAACCTGATGTGGGCCTTCGGCTACAACTTGGTGGCGCTGACACTGGCGTCGCTCGGGCTTCTGCAACCCATCGTGGCGGCCGCCGTCATGGCCGGATCTAGCTTTCTCGTAGTGCTCAATTCACTGTGGCTGGAGCGGCTGCCGGAACCCGCTGCGGCGCACGTTCCGGAGCGGCCGTCGGGCGCGGGAAACGCAGGCGGCGGCGGATTTGGCGTTCCGGCCGCCGCGCTCGGCGCCGCGATCAAACGCGGGTGACTGCCCGCCGATCAACCGAATACGTCCTGGGTGAATGCCGCGTACCAGCCATCCGCTTCGTGCGCCGTATCCCGTCGCGCCTCGTCGCTTTCGCCCACCGGACTGATGAAGATGTCGTTGATCTTGATCGTGCCCGCCGCGGGTTTGAAGCTGATGGCGTCGGTCACTGCGTCGTTGGGCGCAAGAAGCGTGAAACAGGTGTTGAACAAGTGCAGCGGCGGCTGTCCGGATGCGGTCAAAGCCGCCGCGATCGCGAAGGCGCAGGCCTTGGCCTGGCTGTTGGTGGCAAAGGCTGATTTCGGCATGTCGCCGGCGCTGGCCGCATCGCCGACGACGTGGATGCCGGGCTGCAGCTTCGACTCGAACGTCACCGGATCGATCGGACACCAGCCCGATTGATCCGCCAAGCCGATGCGCTGCGCCAGCTCGCCCGCCATTTGCGGCGGGATGACGTTGGCAACGCTTGCTTTGAAGGTGTCGCCTGCCGTCTTGATCGATCGGGTTTTCACATCAATCGATTTGATCCCGCCGGTAAATTGGCCCGGCAGCCACTCGATCAATCCGGGATAATGGCGATTCCAACCGTCCTGGAACAAATCCTGTTCGAAGAAGGTATCCTTCGCGTCGAGGATCAGAATCTTCGACCGCGGCTTGAATTGTTTGAAGTAGTAGGCGACCAGGCAGGCGCGCTCGTAGGGACCGGGCGGGCAGCGAAACGGGTCCGGGGGGGCGACGATGACGAAGACACCGCCGTCCTCCATGCTTTCGAGTTGCTGTCGCAGCAGCTTGGTTTGCGGGCCGGCATTCCAGGCGTGCGGCATAGTCTGCGTCGCGGCTTCGTCATAGCCGGCGATGGCGCCATATCTGAAGGCAATACCCGGGGCGACGACGGCACGGTCGTAAGTAAGCTTCGTCCCGCTTTCGAGCGTCACTATTTTCCGCACCGGATCGACTGCCGTCACCGTGTCGTGGAAGATTTTGATGCCGTATCGCTGCGTCAGCGCCTGATAGTCGTGGGTCAGCGATTCGAAGGAACGAAGACCGGCGAGATAAAGGTTGCTGAAGAAGCAGGTGGTGTATTGCCGCTTTGGCTCGATCAACGCCACATCGAGTTTGGGGTCGCTGAGGGCCAAGTACTTGGCGGCCGTCGCGCCGCCGATGCCGCCGCCGATCACAACAACCCGCGCTTTTGTTTGGCTTCTTGCCGCCCGGATGCCGAGCGCCGTGAGGCAGCCCGCCCCCGCAAGACGGCCGAACTTGCGCCGTGTCCAGGTCATGGCCGCTTTGTCTCCTTTGGCAGGGCGGCGAAATATTCCGCGAGCGTCGCGATCTCACCGTCGGTGAGCGAAAGCGCAACTGCGTGCATGATCTGGCTGTGGCTCGAACGCGTCCCCGACTTGAACCCCGCCATGGCCGCGGCCAGGCTCGCCTTGTCCATTCCAACGATCGACGGAATGGCCTTGCCGCGGCCGTCGAGGCGATGGCATGACGCGCACATTGCGGCGAGCTGAGCGCCTCGCTTATTGCCTGCCGCCATGGCGCGTTCGACGAACAGGACCGCCAAGCCCGCCGCAATTGAGACGGCGATGATTCGGCGCAAGCGGCGCGCGCTCGCAACCCGGCGGCATTGTGCGGCCGCGCGACCCTCGCTCCCGGGGGCAAGCGGCACAACAGACGTGACCGGCGGCGCCATCGTCAAGCGACTGACAGATGGGACGCCAATGAATAGACGGCGCCGCCATCCTCTTGCCAAATGAATTGGAGCCGCCCGCTCTCCGTCGCGCGCAGATAGAACTCGAAATAGGGATTGGCCGCAACGGCCTCGTGCATATCGACAACGAAAACTTCGACGTCATTGTAGCGGCAGGTGAACTTGTTGATGATCTTGCGCGGAATGATCTTGCCTTCGCTGTCGCGGCGCAGCCCGGTCTCCATCTGATGGCTAATCAGAGCTTTGACCTGAAAGATATCACCCTTCGTCGCAGTTTCCGGTACTTGCACGCGTGGCATCGGTTCGACCATGTTCTGCCTCACTCAAGTAAGTCTAGGCGCAGCCGTTCGTGGCGACGTCGACCCAGGTTTTGGCCATCAACAAGCTGCCGTCGCTCATCTCGGCAACCGCGACGACATTTTGCGGCTTGGCGAGCCGGATCCTGGTCGATATGCGGGGTTGGCTGCGCTGCGGTACAAAGTGGAAGGTGGCAACTTCGATGAGCGGATTAAGCGGCGCCACCACGCGGATATGGCGCACATGGTCGCTTTCGGTCATCGGGCTGTCGATTTCGAGGCTGAGCGGCACGGTGTAGCCGTTCGGAAAAGTTCGCGGCATCACCAAGTGAAGCCGGTCTGATTCCGTGGGCGTCTTCCCGGTCAGGCGCTTGATCAGCGCTACGGCATCGTCGGCGCCGACGGCATCGTCGCCCGCATTCGCCGGCGAGACCAGGATCGCGCTCGCCAATCCGGCGGTGCCCGTCCAGAATAATTCGCGCCGCGTCAGCATCTTTGCCGAGCTCTCCTCGGGCATGGCGCCTCTCTCTCTGTTGATGCTATTAAACCTAGAAATATCAATGGCTCATCCTTGAATCGCCGTGAAGTCAAAGAGGTTTGTCGCTCGCACTGCTTCCGGCGGCAAGCAGAGCCTCGCCGGCAGCTTAGAAGTCGATGTCGCCTCCATGGGCCGGGTGGGGATGACCCTCCGGATGCAGTTCGGGCTTCGGCAGCTCGGCGACCATCGCCTCGGTCGTGATCAACAATCCCGCGATCGACGCCGCACCTTTCAAGGCGGTGCAAACCACCTTCGTTGGGTCGATAACACCCTTGGTCAGCAGATTGCCGAATTCGCCGCTTTGCGCGTCGAAGCCGTACGCATAGGTTTCATTGTCCAGAATCTTGCCGATCACGACGGAGCCATCCTTGCCGGCATTGGTCACGATTTGGCGCGCCGGCCAGCTCAGCGACTTTCTGACGATCTCGACACCGTAATCTTGATCCTCATTCGCCCCCTTGAGCTTGTTGAGAATCTTCGTCGCCCGCAACAGGGCGACGCCGCCGCCGGGCAGAATGCCTTCGGCGGTCGCGGCGCGCACCGCGTGGATTGCGTCGTCGACGCGATCCTTGCGCTCGCGCGCTTCGACTTCGGTCGCGCCGCCGGCCCAGATCACGGCGACGCCGCTGGCGAGCTTGGCAAGCCGCTCGCGCAACCGCTCCAGCTCATAGTCGGAGGCGGTGTCAGCAATTTGCAGCTTGATCTGATCGATGCGTTCTTTGATCGCGGCCTTGGCGCCGGCACCGCTGATGATGGTGGTGTTCTCCTTATCGATGACGACCTTCTTGGCGCGGCCGAGATTTGCGAGCGCAACCTGTTCAAGCTTGGTACCGATGTCGTCGGAAATCAGGGTCCCGCCGGTGAGGGTCGCGATATCCTCCAACAGCGGCTTGCGCTGATCGCCAAAGCCGGGCGCCTTGACAGCAGCGATCCGCATGCCGCCGCGCATCCGGTTGACGACCAGCGTTGCCAGCGCTTCGCCCTCAACGTCTTCGGCAATAACGAGCAGCGGCTTGCCCGACCGCAAGACCGCCTCCAGTACCGGCAGCAATTGCTGAAAGGCGGTCAGCTTCTTTTCGCACATCATCACATAGGGGTCTTCCAGCTCGACCCGCATCTTGTCGGTATTGGTCACGAAATAGGGCGAGATGTAACCCCGGTCGAATTGCATGCCCTCGACGACCTCGAGCTCGGTCTTCAGCGACTGTGCCTGCTCGACCGTGATCACCCCGTCACCGCCAACCTGTTTCATGGCATTGGCGATCAATCGCCCGATCTCGGCGTCGCCGTTGGCCGAGATCATGCCAATCTGGCTGATTTCCTCACTCGAGGTGACCTTCTTGGAGCGTCGCTTGAGCTCGGCAATGACCGCATCGACCGCGGCATCGATGCCGCGCTTGAGATCCATCGGATTCATGCCGGCTGCCACCGCCTTCGTTCCCTCCTTGACGATGGCGTGCGCCAGCACGGTCGCGGTCGTCGTACCGTCGCCGGCTAAATAGGACGTTCTTGACGCGGCCATTTTTACCAGCTGGGCGCCCATGTTCTCGAACCGGTCATCGAGGTCAATCTCATTGGCGACGGTGACGCCGTCCTTGGTGATACGCGGGCCGAAGGACTTCTCCAGCGCGACATTGCGCCCCCGGGGGCCGAGTGTGACGCCAACGGCGCCGGCGAGGGTCTCAATGCCGCGCAGCATTTTCTCGCGCCCCTCGAAGGAAAATTTGAAGTCCTTGGTACCCATCGCGTTCCCCCCATTGACTTGCGGCCGCCTGCCCCGCTGGAGCTATGCCGGTGCTCTCTTTCTTCAGTTGTGGCGCGTTGACCGCGGTACGACCCGCGGGAACGGCAAGAACTTCACGACAACCCCTAAGTTATTCGTGAATCTGGTTTCTTGGGCTGGAGCCGCAGCATCATCGGCAATCCTAGCACTCGACGAGTGGCCAAAGCGACGTTGAATAAAATTATCCCTGCTCGAATGAATCTTATAATGAATGGATCGAGCGGAGAGAGCGGGCGCGTATGCCAGGTTCACTCCCGCTTGAGGTTGAACGTTCGCACTTTCTGATGCAAATCGCCTGAGCAGTTGGCGTGTTGCCAGCCCGGTCGACGATGATCAGGGTGGCGGCGTCTTTCGGCCGCCTGTCGGGATGCCCCAGCGTCCGCGCAAAGGCCGTGACTTTACCGAGCTCGTTCGTGATTGGACGCTTTTCGCCTCGATGCGGGCTTTCGCTTGCACGGCCTCGTCGATCAACTGGTCGACGATCGCCTCGAGCGGCGTGATCTCGCGCGCGAAGACGGCCGCCGGGCCGAGATCGATCATGCCCTTCGACAAGTCGCCGGTCTCGTAGGCGCGGCGCGTGGCGCTGCCGCTGACGAGCGCGCGGTAGGCTTCAAAGTCGGTCACTCCGCGCCTTTCGAGTTCCTCGACCGCCCGGGCCGCCTCGTTGTCGAGAACGCGGTGATTGTCGCGGAAGATTTTCATCACGACGCGGTTGTCGAGTTCGGTCGCCGCGACGATTCGTTCCTTGTAGGCAGCGGCGGCCCAAATTTCCGCCGCCGCGAGCATGCGCGAACCGACCAGCATGGCGTCAGCGCCCATCGCCAACGCGGTCACGAGGTGACGGCCGGTTCCCATGCCACCGCCGATCGCAAGAGGGAGCTCGATGGCGTCCCCCGCAAGCGCGGCCTGCACCATGTTGCCGACCATGTAGACGCCCGGATGGCCTCCCGCCTCGCCGCCGACCACGGTCAACGCATCGACGCCCATTCGCTGCGCGCTCAGCGCGTAGCGTACGGCCGGCACCTTATGGATGACGATACAGCCCGCCTCCTTAAACACCGGCAGGAAGCGCGACGGGTTGCCGCCCGAAGTCTCGACGAATCTCACGCCCTCCTCGATGACGATCTCAACAAAAGGCGCAAGCCGCTCGTCGACGCCGGGACGCGGTGAAAAGGCAATGCTGACGCCGAACGGCTTGCCGTTCGTCAGCGCGCGGCACTTGCGGAGTTCGTCGCGGAAGGCCTCAGGATCGTCGGCGAAAGAGAGCGCGGTGATAAATCCCATGCAGCCGGCATTGACGGCCGCCGCGACATAGCGCGCGTCGGCGAGCAGAAAGAGTCCGCCGCAAAGGATGGGATGTCTGATGCCGAACAGCTCGCTTATGCGTGTTCGGAAGACCTGCGGACGCAAGAGCCCATCCCCTTCCCGCGCATACGGTCAGCGGCGGGCTCGTCGCGCGCAGGAAGCGACAACGAACATGCCTCACCGCACGTTGACCCAGACATCCTTCTCCTGGGTAAGCTCGCGCATGACCGAAAAGCCCATCTCGCGACCATAGCCGCTGTTCTTGTAGCCGCCATAGGGCGCCATCGAAGACACCGCGCCCCAGGTATTCACCCAGACATTGCCGGCTTCGAAAGCCTGGGCCGCCCGCATGGCGCGGCCGATGTCGCGGGTAATGACGGACGCCGCAAGACCGTAGGGGCAGTCGTTGGCCAGGGCCAGCGCCTCGCCTTCCTCCTTAAAGGTGAGCACGGAGAGCACGGGGCCGAAGATCTCCTCCCGGGCGATCTTCATCGAGTTCTGCACGCCGTCGAAGATGGTCGGGCCGACATAATGCCCCCGCGCGAGCGTCTTGGGAATTTCGGTCGAATGCACAAGCTTGGCATCGGCCTTGCCGCTGTCGATGTAACCGATCACGCGCTCCTTCTGCTTGGCCGAGATCAACGGGCCCATCGTGGTCGACGGATCCATCTGGTCGCCGAGGCGCACCTTCCTGGCGTTCTCGATCACCTTTTCGAGCACCTTGTCGTGGATCTTCTCATGCAGGAACAGGCGCGATCCGGCGGTGCAGACCTGGCCCATATTGCTGAAGATCGCCGTTGACGCGATAGCGGCGGCTTGCTCGACGGGCGCATCCTCGAACACGATTACCGCGCTCTTGCCGCCCAGTTCGAGCCCCACCGGCTTCAGCGTGTTCGCCGCCTGCGCGGCGATGCGCTTGCCGGTCGTGGTCGATCCGGTGAACATGACCTTGGCGACGACGTGGTGGTCGACCAGCGCGGCGCCGGCGACGGCGCCGTAGCCCGGCACGATGTTGACCACGCCCGCCGGAATGCCGGCTTCGCCGCACAGCTTGCCGAAATACATCACCGACAGGCAGGCCTGCTCGGCCGGCTTCAGAACCACGGTATTGCCGGCGGCAATCGCTGGCGCGATCTTCCACACCGCCTGCAGCAGGGGATAATTCCAGGGAATGATGCCGCCGACAACCCCGAGCGGCTCGCGCAGGGTCATGTTGATGTAAGAACCCGGCACCGGGATGGTGTCGCCCTGGATTTTCGTCGCCATGCCGGCGAAATATTCCATTGCATCGATCGCCGTCACCGCGTCGATCGCCTTGGAATCGCGGATCGGCTTGCCGGCATTGAGCGATTCGAGCTCGGCAAGCTTGGCTGCATTGGCTTCGACGAGCTGCGCCAGCTTGATCAGGAGCTTGGCGCGCGCCGCTCCGGTCTTCTTTCGCCAGGCCGGAAATGCGGCCTGCGCGGCGCGCACCGCCCGATCGATGTCCTCCTCGTCGCATTCGGCGAGATAGGCGATCACCTCGCCGTTGCCGGGGTTGAAGGTCGGGAACGTCTTGCCGCTGGCGGCAGGCCGGAAATCACCGTTGATGAGCGCTCCCCACGTCTCGACGTTCACTTGTGCGCTTGATTGAACATCACTCATGCGCTGATCCATCCTTCTGGTTCGCGTGGGTTAGTGACGCAGCACGCCGGTCTTGTCGACCTCGTCGCGCAGCGCCTCGAGTTCCTGTTTGCTGGGCGGAGGCACCGTCTCCACTTTCTTCGCGCTTTTGACCTCGAAGCCGGTATTGGCCTTGACGTCGTCGACCGTAACGCCGGGAAACGTGAACGCAAGCCGCGCCGCGAGCGTATCCGGGTCGAAATCGAAGATGCATTTCGGCGTCACGATCCATTTCGGCCCGCCGCCGTAGAACTCGTTTTCGCGGCAAACCTTCTTGCCGGGGTGCGAGATGTAGTCGACCTTCTCCACCAGGCGACGCTTGTCGTGGGCCGTGATGAACGCGTAGGTGTCGCGCACCCCGACGGCGATATCGTTGATGCCGATCGTGCCGGGACCGCGGAACGCCATCTTGCCGTCCTTGCCGGCGAGGCCGATCATGTTCGTGTTGCCCCACTTGTCGACCTGGATGCCGCCGACGAAGAACTTGTCGGCGAACCAGAAGTGATTGACATTGCGGTATTCGCTGCCCTCTCTGTAGTAGTCCGTGCCGCCCGGTGCACCGTAGAAGAGATAGGTGTCGGGGTGATCGTGGACCGACTCCGCATAGCGAATGAGGTCATAACCAGTGGACGTCTTCGGCAGTTCCGGCACCTCGACGTCGGTCACCTGGCACAAGGTCACCGAACCGCCGAGCTGCAGTTTCATGTTCGGGGCGTGCGTCTTCTGCGCCAGCATGGTGGCGGCAAAGAAGATCTCGGTATGCGCGCCGGACGTGACCTTGTCGGTGTCCTTGATCTCGCGCGCGAACACCACCGCCATCATTTCTTTCCAGGAATAGTCGCTCATGATTGGTCGTTCCTTGCATTCTGTCGGATGATCAGCGGTCTGGATCACCAACTCACGATCGGATGGGTATAGAGGCCGAGCAGCTTCTTGATGCCGACCGTCTCAAGATATTCGTAATGCTCGCGGATATGACGCTTGAGATAGTCCTCCCAGGTCTTGCTGTCGCCTTTGCGGTTGGCTTCTGAGCATTTGACATAGTCCTGGATGAACTCGACGTCCTCCTTGTAGAAGCCGTGCGCCGCATAGGGATGGCCGCCGTAGGGCGCCTCGACGACGACGTCGGCATAGGCGATCGTCGTCATGAAGGGATTCTTGCGGATCACCGAATTCGGCACGATGCGCTCGGTTTGCGTCATGATGCGATTGGCGGCGCGCGCCAGCCAGCGGTCGCCGAAGCGCGCGCCCAGGTGCTGGCCGTTACCGTAGACGTCCGACCAGCCGACATGGATGATCGCCCAGTCCGGCCGCAGCGGCGGCACCGCGATGATCTTCTTCGTCTTGCCGATCGGATCGATGAACTCGACCAGCTCCTTGTTGAGCTGCGGAATGCTGGTGCCGACGCCGCCGCGCCAGGCGAAGAATTCCTGGCCCGAAGCCGCCGCGAAAAGCCCGGCATAAAGCAGATATTCCGAGGTCTCCATCACCTCGATCTCGCCGGCCTCGGCGTATTTCCGGTAGTTGTGGCCGATCGGGCAGTACATCTCCTGGCCCACATAGGGCGCGTAGAGCTTCTTCACGCAGCCTGCGCCGATCAACAAATCGATTTCGAGCCCCGCGGTCGCCGACGCGACAATCGTAAGATTCTTTTTGCCTGCGCGGATCATCTCGCGCACGAGCGCCATCGGATGATTGTCGGCACCGAAACCGCCGATCGCGACGGTCTGACCGTCCTTGATCTGCGACGCCGCCGCCTCGATCGACGCCACGACTTCCTTACGTTTTTTGCTCACGTGTAACCTCGTTCCTTGCGATCTTCAGCTTTTCAAAATAGTTACGGCATAGACGGCCGAATCCTGGCCGAGCAGGAGTCCTCCCTGGTTCTGCGCCATGGTGAGCTTGGGAACCGGTTCGATCTGGCGCGGACCCGCTTCTCCTCGCATCTGCCAGACCAACTCGGCGACCTGCAGCAAGCCTGTCGCCCCCACCGGATGCCCGCGTGAACACAGGCCGCCGCTCGGATTAACCGGCTGGCGCCCGTCGAGCGTCGTGATCTTGTCGTCGATGAGCTTCGGCCCTTCGCCGGGACCGCACAGGCCGAGCCGCTCGTAAAGCATGAGCTCAGCCGGCGCCATGGCGTCATGCAGTTCGATCGCCCGGATGTCCGTCGGTCCGACCCCGGCCTCCTCGTAGGCGGCGTTCGCGGCGATCGTCGCCGAATCGGGACGGTCGTCGTCCGGCATCCGGTAAAGACCCGAACGCAGCACGCAACTGGCAATGCGGATCGGCTTCTTGCTGCTGAAACGCGCGGCGATATCGCTCGCGCAGAGGATCGCCGCCGCCGCCCCGTCGGAAATCGACGCGCACATGTAGAGCGTCAGCGGATCGACCACGACGCGCGACTGCACGACTTCGTCGATGGTTAGCGGCCGGCGATGCTGCGCCAGGGGATTCATCGATCCGTTGAACGAATTCTTGACCGCCGGCTTGGCGAAATCGGCGATCGTCCAGCCGTATTTGTCCATCTTTTCCTTAAGATTGATCTTCGGATGGATCGCATAGCCGGTGGTGAACTGCATGCCCATCTGCGAAAGGTCGATCTCGGAGACCGCGCTCAGCGCGCCGATGGTGCGGGCCGTGTCGCCCACGTACATTTTCTCGACGCCGACGGCGATTGCCACGTCGACGGCTCCCGACGCGACCTCCAGCCAGGCGCCGCGCAAGGCGGTCGCGGCACTGGCGCAGGCGTTCTCGACGTTGACGACCGGAATGCCGCTAATGCCGGAATGCTGCATGACGACCTGGCCGCGCACCCCCTCCTGGCCGGTCAGCAGGCCGCCGAGCGAATTTCCGACGTAACCGACTTGGATATCGCGGACCTGAACGCCGGCATCCTCGATGGCGTCCCAGATGGCCGTGTAGGCCAGATGCTTGATCGCCTTGTCCGTGAAACGACCGGTCGCGTGCGCGCCAACACCGATGATCGAGACGTCACGCATGGCGCCCCTCCCCGCCGACACCCGCGCGCACCGGCACGTATTTGTAGGTCAGCGTGTTGCGATTTTCGGGCGTATCGGCCAGGGACTCGACGACGAGACGCATCTCCATGCCGTCTTCCAGCACGCCGGGTTCGACCGGACATTGCGCGCCGATCAGCGTGAAGATGCGCGGCCCTTCCGGAAGATCGACAAAGGCCTGGAAAAAAGGCGCCTTGAAGCCCGCCGGCGCCACGTGCGCGATGGTGTGGCTGTACAGACGGCCGCGCTGGCCGATCGCGACTTCGCTCATCTTCCCGTTCTGGCCGCAGGAAGGGCACACCGGCATCTTCGGGAATACTACAGTGCCGCACGTGCCGCACCTGCTTCCGAGCAGGCACGGTCCGCGATCCCCAACCGCGGGAAGGAAGGAACTCGGTGCAAACAACGCGCTCACGAATCACTCATCAACGTGTCGGCTAGACGCCCAAATGTCGCTTGAGGGCGCGGAAGCCGGCGTTGAAAATACGACCCATGGACTGCACGCCTTCTTCTTCCTTGCCCTTTTCGGTCTGGAATTCCGATGTCCATTCCGCGAAAGTGCCGTATCCGTCCGTAATCGGGCGCAGCCGCATCGATGTTCTGATGTTCTTGACCGGCAACGGCCCTTCCAGCACGGAATAAGTGATCAGAAATTCGTCGGGTGACAGCGCTTCCAGGCGCTCGCGCAACTTGTCCTTGCTTCCGGCCATGGTGAGGCTGCGCACGGCGCCAATTTCCTTTTCACCCCTGCCGGGCTCGATCGTGCTGTCCTTCATCCCCGGCATCCACGCCGGCAGCCCGTTGAAATCGCTGACACAGCGCCAAACCCGTTCGATCGGCGCGTTGATAACAGTGCTGACGAATACGCTGGTCATTTCCGTCACTTTGGCTCGATCCGCCTGAGGGGCAGGACGAACGCGGTGAATTATTTTTGACTTTGGCTCTCGGATGCGAGAGCATGTCGCAGAGAATGGTATGACGTTGTTCTAGTACCGTCAAGCCGTCCGCCGGGAGCCCGTTTCACGCGCGGCGATGGTGTGCCGCGGCTCGTTCTCCCGATACGCGGCTGCCCCGCAACCCGGCTGACACGAACGCGAGTGCCGACGCAATGGGAACGCCGAAGACGGACTTGACCGCCGCACCGTCGTGGAAGGAACGCATGGCCATTGCGTTCGCGCGCGACATCGTGGACGGCGAACGGATCATTTCGGGCGCGCACACGGAGATTTCGTTCGCGGCCGCGCTGCTCGCCCAGAAAATGCACGCCCCCAATATCAAGCTGCAGCTCGGCGGCACCTGCTTCCTCGTCAACGTCGTCGACCTGCCGATTCGCCTGCCGAAGACATCGACCGAATACCGCATGGTGCGCTGGGCGGAGATCGCCTACGACCACATGGAAACCTTCATGTATTTCGGGGCGCCGGGCGGGCGCCCCTATTATACCGGCACCCGGCCGCGCACCAACAAGTACTTCGTGGGCGACAAGTTCTTCGCCGGCGGCATCCAGGTGGACGGCTGGGGCAACGCCAACATGATCGGTATCAAGGGCGAAGGCGGCAAGAGATTCTCATTCCGCGGGCCCGGTTCGATCGGCATCACTGACATCGTCACGGTCGCGACGCCTTATATCTTCGTCACCCGTCATGACAAACGTACGCTTGTCGAGAAAGTCGATTGCATTTCGATGCACGGTCCTAGCGGATGGCGCAAGTTCAAGTTTCCCGGTCACGGCCCGAAGTGGATCATTACCCCGCGCGCGCTCTTCACGTTCAACGAAGCGGGCCGCGCGCAGCTGTCGGGCGTATTCAAAGGCACGAGCGCCGAGTGGGTGAAGGACAACACGGGTTTCGTCTTTGAGGCTGCACCGGACTTCTCCGAGCTTGTCGAACCGACGGCGGAAGAACTGTCGGTTCTGCGCGGCGAGGTCGACGTCGACGGTGTGCTGCGGCGGTGAGCGGGACGGCGAGGCCTTGATGTTCCTGTTGTGATGATGCGATGACGCAGAACGTTCATATCGCCGGCGTCGGGTCGACCAGTTTCGGAACCCTTCCCGGCCGCAGTTTGCAGAGCCTGGCTGCGGAAGCGGGCCGCGCCGCGCTCGCCGATGCGCGGATTCCGCCGGCAAAGATCGGCTGCCTCTTCGTCGGCAATTTCGTCGGCGGCATCATGACGGGCCAGGAACTGCTCGGCCCGATCGTCGCCGCCGACCTGGGGCTCGCCAATGTGGCGGCGATCAAGATCGAGGCGGCATGCGCCTCGAGCAGCGCGGCAGTCCGGCTGGGCCACGAGCTCATTCGCGCGGGCGCGGAGCAGGCCGTTCTGGTCGTCGGCGTCGAACGCCTCACCGGCGCGCCGCGCACGGCGCTGACCAGCGCCATGACGGCGGCGATCGATCAGGACATTGAGGGACGGGCCGGACTGACCTTTCCCGGCTTCTGGGGACTGGTGATGGCCCGGCACGCGCATCTCTACGGCACGACGCGCGAACAGGTCGCCGCGGTGACTATCAAGAATCGCAAGTTTGGCGCGGCCAATCCGCTTGCCCAGTTCCGCAAAACGGTGACGCTCGAAGAGGTCATGTCGTCCCCGCTGATCGCCGACCCGATCCGGCGTATGGATTGCTGTCCGGCAACCGACGGCGCGGCGGCGGTGGTGCTCGCCACGGAGACCTTGGCCCGGGCCTGCGGCTCGCCGTCCGTGCGCGTCGCCGCCTCAGCGTTGGTGAACGGCCCCGCGCGCGCTTGCGATTACGCGGAGATCACCACCCACGACGGTACGGTGAATGCAGCGCGGCACGCCTACGAGGCCGCGGGAGTTGCCCCCGAGGACATCGACGTCGCTGAATTGCACGACTGCTTTTCGATCGCCGAGATCGTGGATAGCGAAGACCTCGGCTTTTTCGCAAAAGGCGAAGGCGGACCGGGTGTTCTGCAAGCCGGGGCAAACCGCAAGACCGTCATCAATCCGAGCGGCGGCCTGCTGTCGAAAGGCCATCCGACGGGCGCAACGGGCTGCGGCCAGATCTACGAGGTCGCCATGCAGCTGCGCGGCCGGCATCCCAACCAGGTCGAAGGCGCGCGGCTCGGCCTCACCCACAACGGCGGCGGAACAGCGGCGGCCGTGACGGTTCATATCCTCGAGTCGGTCGCGCGATGAATATGCTTGCCGGGAAAGTGCAGAGCTACACGGTCATTCGCGTGCCCGGCAACGCGCACGCGGAGGCCGCTCCCTTCGTGCTCTTGCTCGTCGAACTCGACGACGGCCGGCGCGTGCTCGGTCATTTTTCCGGGCGCGAGCCGCCGGCGATCGACACACGCGTGGTCGCAACCCCATCGCCGCAAACGCCGGTTTTCAGCCGCGCCGAGGACGTATCATGAAGCTCGATCCGATTACGCGCGCCGACCGGCCTGCGCGCAGAGAGGTGCTTACAAGCGAGGACGAGGCCGCTGCGCTGATCAAGGACGGTGACGTGGTCATCGTCGGCGGGTTCGGCACCGTCAACCATCCGATGCCGATCATCCGCGCGTTGATTCGGCGGCGAGCCAGAAACCTGACCGTGATCGGCGCGGCGACGGCCGGCCTGGAAATCGATCTCCTGATCGGCGCGGGCTGCGTCAAGAAGGTCATCGCGCCCTACATCGGCGCCGAACTGTACGCGCCCATCGGCCATTGCTTTCGACGGGCGGCGGAAAACGACGAGATCGAGGTGTTCGAGACGACCGAGTACCTGCTCTATTCGCAGCTCGACGCCGCCGCGCGTGGGCTCGGTTTCCTGCCGTGGCGCGGCGGCGTGGGCACGGCACTGCCCGAGCTCAACAAGGCCTACGTCCCCTTCAACGATCCGATCAACGGCGAGCCTTACTTGGCGGCGCCGGCGTTGCATGCCGACTGGGCGGTGATCCATGTCGGACAGGCCGACGTCTACGGAAATGGTCAGCACGGCGGCGTTCGTTTTGGTGACCGGCTGCTTTCACGCGCCGCCGAGCGCGTCATCCTCACCGCCGAGCAGATCGTTCCGAACAGCGAAATCCGGAAAAATCCCTGGGCGACCTCCGTCGCCTACGCGGACGCAGTGGTTGAAGCGCCGTTCGGATCGCACCCCTACGCGAGCCACGGATTCTACGTGGAGGACGAGGAGGCGATCCAGCAATATGTCGACGCCTCGATCGCGTATCGCAAGCGCGACCTGGGGCCGTGGAACGCTTACCTCGCCGAATGGGTGACCGGGCCGGGCAATCACGCGCAGTATCTCGCCAAGCTCAACGGAGAACGCCTGTCGCGGCTGCGAAATGCCACCCATGCGTAGAAACGCCGATGCGACCGCGCCTCTGCGTACCGCCGCATCGTCGCGCGGCCATGCCGGCCCCGGCTCGCCGCGCCGCCCGACAATCTGCCGCGAACGTGCCGCGGTCCTTCGCCCGGAACGCATACCGACGGCCCCGGTTTTGCTTCCCATATTGCTGCGACACCGTTATACCGAGCCGGCATTTGTGACCCTCGGAGGTCGTCCGGGGATAAGGAGCGACCGACATGGCCAAGAAGATTGCAACCACGATCAAGGACCCCGAACTGGTCGCTCAGCGTCGCGCGGAGATCGTCAACGTAGCGACCCGCCTATTCCTGGAGAACGGATTCCACAAGACATCGATCCGGGACATCGCGCGTGCGTGTCCGTTCAACCTTGCAAGCCTTTATATGTACGTCGCGTCCAAGGAGGACATCCTTTTCCTGGTCGCCCAGCATCTCATAGACGTCAAAGCCCGCGGCATGGCCGAAGTGGCGATCGATGAAACGGACCCGGCAGGATCGTTCCGCACGGCTTTCAAAGCCTATTGTCGCATCGTCCACGAGTACCGGCGCCACATCCGCCTTCTTTACAGGGAGCTGGACGTGCTCTCGCTGCCCCGGCGCGAAGTCGTCATGGCCTCGCTGTCGACCGTGACGAGCGTATTCGAGCGCATAATCCGAAACGGAATCGAACGAGGGGTCTTCACGGGCGTCGATGCGAAGCTGGTAGCGCTCGATTCGCTGTTCATGTGCCATTTGTGGTCGATGCACGCGCGAGCCTTGCGCACGATCGTCCAGGATCTCGATCGATTCGCCGACAAGCAGTGCGACGTGCTTCTGAAAGGCATGCTGAACAACAGAAAGGTCAATGCCGCGAAATCGAAGAAAGCCGCCTCCGGCGCCAGGGCGGGACCTTCACGGAATCCTTCAAGGCAAAAGAACAATCTTGTCCACGGCGTTCCGATTTTGGATTAACTCCGCCGCATCCCGAAATTGCGAAAGCGGATAGCTCGCCGTGATCAGCGCCCTGAATTTGCCGACGGCGATCTTGCCGAAGATGTCGTCGACCTGTCGCCGATCAAATGATGCAGACAGGGATCGCGTCGCTCCAGCGCGCTCTCCAGGGACGAGCCGATCACCCTGATATCCATCAACAGAACGTAGTTCGTCGTCGGCACGGGAATATGTCCCGACGTGAAGCCGATTACGATAGCCCGACCGCCGGGACGCAAGCAGCGAAGCGCCACCGTTATCGGATATTCCGTGTCTCCGTCTAGCTGACGGGACCGTGCGTCGCACCCGGCGCGGATAACGAGGGCTTGCTCCGATGGCGCATCTGTGGTCTGCTAGAACAGCATTATACTAGTACGGTCCGGGACGCCAAGAGGGAGTGGATTTCAGCCGCAGCGAAATCGCGGCGGCGGAATGATGTGAAAATGGCGACGCCACGCAGTCGCTATCCGCCCAAACAGGCGCACGGGCCGCAAGCGACCGTTTCGAGTCGCGACTAAGAATACGGAGGGAACGATGGAGCCCGTCCAGACGAAGGTTCCGCAGCATCACCGGGACCGCACCTGGGCCATCTACGGCAAGACGGTACCGGCGCTCTTCCTCGATCGGGTTTCCCAGCGCCCGAACGCCGTGGCGTTTCGATACAAGGATTTCGGCCTCTATCAGGAGGTCACGTGGCGCCGCTATTACGAGGACGTCAAGTCGTTCGCTTACGGCCTCGCTGCGCTGGGCGTCGAACCGGGTGATCGCATCGCGGTGATGGGCGACCCGTGTTTCGAATATTTCGTCGCCGACATGGCAGGTCTTGCGCTCGGCGCAATCACCTTCGGCATCTACACGACCTGCTCGGTCGACGAAGTGCGCCACCAGATCGAGAATTCCGGCGCCAAGATCTTCATCGCCGAAAACCAAGAATACGTCGATAAGGCGCTCGAGATCGAGAACCTCACCACCGATCTCAAGCGAATCATCGTCGCCGACATGCGGGCCATGTTTCTCTATAACGACGACCGCATCATGAGCTTCGAGGCGGTCAAAGCCGCCGGCAGACAGCTGCAAGTGCAACAACCCGCACTGTTCGACGATCGCATCCGGATGATCAAGCCCGAAGATGTCGCCGTGTTCGTTTACACCTCCGGCACGACCGGCCCGCCCAAGGCGGCCATGATTACACACCGCGACCTCATGGTCGGCATGGTCAATACCTATCTGCAGGGCTTTCCCGAACTTGAGATCGGGGAGCACCGCATCGTCACCCATCTTCCGCTCGCGCACCTCGTTGAACGGTCGATGAGTCTCTGTCTGATGCTGATCGCCGAAGTCGTTCCGCATATCGGCGAAGAAGTGGACAATCTGCGGGAGACGCTGACCGAGGTTGAGCCAACGTTCTTTCACGCCGTGCCGCGCATCTGGGAAAAGATCGCCTCGCAGATCCAGGTGAATATCGAACGCAGCGATCCGGTCAAGCGCCTCGCCTATCACCTCGCGATGAAAATCGCGACGCATTACGCCCGCTATCGCTGGGCCGAAAGGCGCCCGCCGTTGGGGCTGGAAGCGGCTTACCGCCTTTGCCGACAGCTTGTTTTCAAGCCCATGCTGATGAAGGTCGGGCTGAACAAGCTGGTCGCCGCCCTCACCGCCGGCGCGCCGATCCCGCCGGCGATCCAGGAGCTCTGGCAGATCTGGGGCGTCAATCTGCGCAATCTTTACGGCATCACCGAGCACACGCTGGTGCTCTGCCAAAGCAATCCCTTCCAGGCGCCAGGCGACGCGGGAGTGCCGCTCTACCCGAAGCAAGTCACGCTCGGCCCCGACGGCGAGATTCTCGTCCGCGGCCCCGGGATGTTCGCGGGCTACTGGCGCAACGAGGAAGCGACCAAGCAAGCCATCCAAAACGGCTGGTTTCATACCGGGGATGTCGCCGAGATCGCAGCCAACGGTCACTTCCGCATCGTCGACCGCAAGAAAGACATCATGATCACCGCCGGGGGCAAGAACATCGCGCCAAGCGAGATCGAAAATCTCATCAAGTCGAGCCCATATATAAGTGAGGCCGTGCTGTTCGCGGACGGGCGGAAGTTCCCGAGCGCGCTGATCGAGATCGACTTCGACACGGTGGCCGACTGGGCGCGGCAAAATACGGTCGTCTATACGGGCTTCACCTCCCTCGCCGCGCATCCGCGAGTGGTAGACCTGATCGCGCGCGAGATCGACAAGGCTAACAACAAACTCGCGCGCGTGGAGCAGGTCAAGAAGTTCAGGATCATTCCAAAGGAGCTCGATCCGGAAGAAGGCGATACGACGCCAACCCGGAAAGTGAAACGTCGTCACATGTACGAGATGTTCAAGGATCTTGTCGAAGACATGTACCGGGACAAGCAAGAAGTCCGAATGGAGTCAGGACTGTTTCCAGCGGGCCGGACGCAACTTGCCGTCGGCAGATTATAGAGTAGACCACGGAGGGAGAAATGACAGGAAAGCTGTTATCCAGAGTGACTTGTGCGGCCGCGATGATCGCGGCAGGATCATTGGCGGTTTCGCCCGCGCGCGCGCAAGAGACCTACAAACTCGGCTACATCACGGATTTGTCCGGCCCGCTGGCCGGCTCCTACACGCCGACATGGGAAGGCTTTCAGCTCTACATGAAAGCGCTCAACGACCGCGGCGGGATCAACGGCCACAAGGTCGAAATCGTCCTCGACGACGACGGGCTGAAGGCCGACCGTGCGACCGCCGACGCCAAGAAGCAGGCTGAGAGCGACAACGTCATCGGCATATTCGGGCTCAGCCTGTCGAGCACGCAGGAGCCCGTCTATTCGGAAATGCGTAAGACCGGCGTGCCGGTCGTCTCGACCTTCAGTGGCATCCTCGACACGCTGCCGCCCGCCAAACCCTACTCGTACAGCACCGGCGTGGTGTTTGAGGTTGCGGGCGAAGCCATCGGCGAACTGATCCAGAAAATCAAGCCAAAGGCGAAGGTCGTCGGCATGACGTTCGACAGCGTCGGCGGGCGCGCAGCCATCGCCCATAACAAGAAGGCCGTCCTGGCGGCCGGCGGGACCTGGGGCGAAGTCCTGTTTCCCGTGACCACGCGCGACTTCACGCCGTTCGCCCAGCAGGCCGTCGCGCAGAAGCCGGACATCATCGTCGGCCATTACGGCTCCGGCCAGAACCTCGGCATGATCCCGGCGCTGCGCCGCTCGGGATTTGACGGCCCCTATGTTGTCGCCTCTTACGGCGTGACCGAAGAGACGATCGAACAGGCGGCAAAACGCGCGGGCAGCGGCAACAACATCTACTACGTGACCCGCTACAGCTCCGCCGACGACA
Source organism: Xanthobacteraceae bacterium (assembly GCA_030037105.1). The sequence goes on along the minus strand of JASHRY010000071.1, from coordinate 2,257 downwards.
ACAATCCGGCGGTGGAAGCCGTTCATGCCGCGCAGAAGAAATACGGCACATCGAAGCCGTTCTCGAGCATGCACGTGACCGGCTGGGCGCTCGGAAAGTTCGTCGAAGCCGCATTGAGGACATGCGGCTGGCCGTGCGATCGCGCCAAGCTCGACAAGGCCATTCAGACTTCGGACGTCGACATGACGGGCCTCACCGGCGGCCCGATCGTCATGACGCCGACCGATCATTATGGTCCGTCCTACTGGCGGCTTTATGTGTGGGATCCGAAGGCAAATGCCATGAGGCCGGAGAGCGGCTGGCTGAAGAAAGACTCGAAAGGGTACAACTAAACCGGTCGACAATCGGCAGGCCGCGCCGGGCGGGGGAATATCGCCCCCGCCCGCAACCTGAAGAAGTCTCATGGAATTCGCTGCGACAGTCCTGATCCTGACGTGCACCTACGCGTTGCTCGCAGCCGGCGTCGTGATTCTTTACAAGGCCGGACGCGTGGTGAATTTCGCACATGGCGAGCTCGCCGTGCTCGGCGGCTATGTGTTCTACAGCAGCGGCATGATGGCGGGAAATTCGCTCTGGTTCGCGATTTTTGGCGCCACGGTCTTTTCGATCATCGTCGGGATTTTCGTCTACATGGCGATCATGCGGCGCGTGGTGGGCGAGCCTTTCTATGTCGCCATCCTGCTGACGATCGGCCTCGGCATCGTTCTCAAGTCGGCGATCATCGTGATTTGGCGCGCGACCGAGGTGACGATCGATTTCGGCGTGCAGCCCGCCGTCCGCCTCGCCGGCGGGGCGACCCTGTCCTACATGGACATCGCGACGGTCATACTGACGGTCGTTTTCTTTGCCGCGCTCTATGTTTTTTTTCGTTTCACCCGCCACGGCGTGCAATTCCGCGGGACAGCGGAAAACCCGTTGCTGGCCAGCCAGCGCGGCGTCAACGTTAATTTCGTGCTGTCGCTGGCGTGGGTCATCGCCGTGTTTGCGGCCAGTCTCGCGGGCGTTCTGTACGGCAGCCGCGCCTTCCTGAGCAGCGAAAGCGTCACCATCGGCCTCGCGGGACTCACGGCTGCACTCGTCGGCGGCCTCGACAGCCTGCGCGGCGCGGTCGTCGGCTCGCTCATAGTAGCGCTCGCGCAGTACCTCACCGTTCGGCTGATCAATCCCGTTTTGAGCGACGCGCTGCCGTTCATCATCGTGCTTGTCGTCATGAGCGTGCGGCCGTGGGGGCTGTTCGGCACGCTGGAAGAACTGGATCGCGTCTAGAAACATGGCATACCGCGGTTCCAACCTCCGAATAAGCTATCTCGAAGCCAACGAAATTTTTCCGCGGCCCTATCAGAAGGGCCTGATCGCCATCATCGTGATCGGGGCGCTTGTGCTGCCGGCCGCCTTGTCGACGTTCTTCGTTCATCTCATCGACCTGTGCTTTCTCGCCGCCATCGGCGCGCTCGGCCTGACGATACTGACGGGATTTTGCGGGCAGATTTCGCTTGGTCACGCGGCCTTCCTGGCCATCGGCGCCTTCACGACCGTGATTTTCGGCGTCCACCTCAAGTTCCCGTTTCTGCTGGTGCTGCCGATCGCCGCGATCGCCGGCGCGATGATCGGCTTCGTGGTCGGCCTGCCGTCGCTGCGTTTTCGCGGCGTGTATCTCGCCATCAGCACGCTGGCGATGCACTACGCAATCATCTTTCTGGCAACGACCTACCAGGCCAATTTCGGCACCAGCGCCACGGCCGGTATCACGATACGCGACCCCAATATTTTTGGACTCGTCATGCAGGGCGACTATGCTTGGTACTATTTTCTCCTGGTATTCCTGTCGCTGGTGACCGGGGCCTGCCTCAACCTCGGGCGTACGCGGCCGGGGCGCGCCTGGATGGCCATTCGCGACCGCGACATCGCCGCAGAAGCGCTCGGCGTCAGTCTCGCGCGCTACAAGCTGCTGGCCTTCATGGTCAGTTCAACCATCGCGTCGGTATCGGGAAGCCTGATGGCCTATTATTCGAATGTCGTCACGGTGGAGCGCTATACGCTCGATCTCGCGATCCTCTACGTCGCGATGATCATCGTCGGCGGCATGGGCTCCGTACTCGGCTCGATCCTCGGCGCGTTCTTCATCACGCTGCTGCCCTACGGAATCGACAACCTGTTCGAGTACCTGCCCGCTTCCTGGCGCTTCAGCACGACGGTGTTCGGCGTGCAGGTCGGCGCCGTCGGTTTATGCGTCATCCTTTTCCTGGTGTTCGAGCCC
>JASHRY010000012.1 GCA_030037105.1 Xanthobacteraceae bacterium | reverse complement strand
GATCGAGCAAAGCGGTCCGTCTTAGAGGCCGGCGGCGCATGTGACAACCACGGCCGCAACCGGTAAATTTCCATGAAGGAGGCAAAAATGCCCGCCATTGACGAGGATGACCGGCCGAAAAAAAAGGTCGCGCACGAGATTGGCCAGGATTTAACCTTGCTCTCCGTAACCGAGCTTGCTGAGCGCATTGGGCTCCTCAAAGACGAAATCACGCGGCTTGAAACCGAAATGGAAAGAAAACGCGCTTCACAACGGGCGGCAGATACATTTTTCAAGAAATAAAAGTGATTTGCCGGCCATTTCAGCGGGGCGCGATGGCGCTCTAGAGTTAAACTAGAAAAAGATCTCGCAACTTTTTGTGATTCCTTAACCTTTCGTTAAGCTTTCCCCTTCATTACGGTTACCGTCCATCTTCTGGACATCGAGTGGCTCCTGTCCACTCTGTTTGACGCCTCCCTGTTATCACCTTGAGCCGCCGGCAACGGCGGCTCTTTTTTATCCTCGAACACGCTGATCGCCGCCTGCGGCAACTATGTCGGAAAGCTTCGCCGTCTCGCCGCTGGACTCACACGTCCGCTCGGGCGATGCTGTCGCCAGTGTGAGGCGTATCATGTCCGACAAGCGTGCGATGGAAGCCGGCGCGGTCTCCTTCAGCGAGCGGCTGGCGAATTCCCAGTTCTTTGCGACGCTCTTTCGCGACGGAATGGCCCTGGTCGAAGAAACGGCCGCCTATCTCGACGGCGCGGGCCGCCAGGAATCCAAGAAGCTCGAGCGCGGCGCCGCGATGGTCTACGCGACCGAAAGCATGCGGCTGACCACGCGGCTGATGCAGCTCGCCTCCTGGCTCCTCCTGCATCGCGCGGTCAAGGAAGGAGAAATGACGCTGGCGCAGGCCAACAAGGAGAAGAGCAAAGTCCGGCTCGCCGCCTGCGACCCCGGCGACGCCAAGTCGATCGCCCTTCTGCCGGCCAAGTTGCAGGAATTGATCGCGCGCTCGGTCAGGCTGCAGAGCGACGTGCGTCGCCTTGACGCAACCATGCACGCGCAGCCGCCGCTCAAAGTCGCGGTCGGCAATCCGGTCGAGCGGCAATGGGGATTGCTTAAGGCCGCGTTCGAGCAGGACGGTTGCTGAGATTTGGCTCCGACTGCTCCGCTCATTTCCGCGCGGCGAGGGTAAATCCGGGGAATAGCGTTTCTGCGGCGGGCATCGGCTGTGCCCCCTCGCCTTTGCCGGAGGAACGGAAGACGCTGGTTCGGCTACGTCTTCAGGAAACCCGAAAACTTCTTCTGGAAGCGCGACAATCGGCCGCCGCGGTCAACGAGATGCTGTTGCCCTCCGGTCCATGCCGGATGCGATTTCGGATCGATATCGAGATGGAGCGTATCGCCGGGCTTGCCCCAGGTCGTGCGCGTCGTGAATTCGGTTCCGTCGGTCATGACCACCTTGACGAGATGGTAATCGGGATGCGTGTCTCGTTTCATGGTGCTATCCATCAGACGCGCTCGCGCCGCGCCGAAATTTCCGTTGAATTCGAGGATTCTATAACAGCCGCGGGGCGCCGGCGGCAAGCCGCCGCAATTGACCCGCAGCGAGGGCCCGGGGCATTGTCCGGGCGATGGAAAGACGAGAATTCCGCGCCGCCGCGTCGCTCGCGGCGGTCTTCTCCGTCAGGCTTCTCGGCCTGTTCATGATCTATCCGGTTTTCGCCGCTTATGCCCGTAACCTTGCCGGCGCGAATCCCTATTTGGTCGGCGAGGCGCTGGGCATTTATGGGCTAACGCAGGGGGTCCTGCAGATTCCGTTCGGGCTCCTGTCGGACAGGCTCGGACGCAAGGTCATGATCGCCTTCGGGCTGATCGTGTTTGCGCTCGGCAGCGCAGTCGCGGCGCTCTCCACCTCGATCGGCGGGGTGATCCTCGGCCGCGCGCTGCAAGGCGCGGGCGCCGTCGGCTCGGTCATCCTGGCGCTGGTGGCTGACCTGACTGCGGAGGAGAACCGCACCAAGGCGATGGCCATGGTCGGCGTCACCATCGGCGCCTCCTTCATGATTGCGCTCGTGACCGGTCCGATTATTGCCAAATTTGTCGGGGTCAGCGGCATCTTCTGGCTGATGGTGGGCTTGGCATTGGTCGGCATGGCGACCACGCAGTTCGTCGTGCCGAATCCGCCCCGCCTGCGCGTGCATCGCGACGCCGAAGCCGTGCCCGCCCTGATCGGCGCGGTGATGCGGAACAAGGAGCTGTTGCGGCTCGATTTCGGCATCTTTGCGTTGCACGCCATGCTGACTGCGAGCTTTCTGGTGGTGCCCGGCCTGTTGCGCAGCACGCTCGGCATGACCGTCCACGATCAGTGGATGGTCTATCTGCCGGTGCTCGTCGCTTCGGTGGCCGTGATGTTGCCGGCGATCGTCGCCGCCGAGAAGTATCGTCACATGAAGGGCGTATGCATGGGCGCGGTTGCCGGTCTCCTCGTCAGCCAGGTGATGCTCTATGTCGCCGCCGCCAATCTGCTTGTATTGATCGCGGCTCTCGTCATCTTCTTCTCGGCCTTCAATGTGATGGAAGCGAGCCTGCCTTCGCTCATCACCAAGGCGGCGCCGCCCGACGCCAAGGGCACCGCCATGGGCCTGTATTCGAGTTCACAATTCCTCGGCATTTTCGTCGGTGGGATCATCGGCGGCTGGGCGCACCAGCACGGCGGTGACGCCGCGGTTTTTGCGCTGACGGCGACGCTCGCGCTCATTTGGCTCGGCGCGTCGGCGACCATGGCGCAGCCGAGTTATCTGACGACGCGGCTGGTGCCCATTGCCGAAGGCAAGGTCGGCGATGCCGAGAGTCTTGCCGCGCGCCTGCGGCAGGTGCCCGGTGTGGCCGAGGCGGTGGTGATCGCCGAGGAAAGGCTCGCTTATTTGAAAGTGGACGCAAAAGCGTTCGACGTCGCCATGGCGGAGGCGTTGGCAGGAGCGCGTTGAAGACCGCCTCTTGCCGGTCGATTTGAGTTTCATTCTGCCATCAACTCTCGATCGGCTTTCCCTGTACCTGCCGGGGAAGACAACCAGTGATCAGGTCGGCAAGTTTTTGCAATCATATTGCCTTGACTATGGAGTAGCTTTGGCACAAACTGTAGACAATCTTCAATCGACAGCTATGTTATGTGCATGACATGTTAGAGTCTCGATCGTTCCTTGGTGTTCCCTACTGCTGGTTGCAAGATCGAATTCTGACGGGTCAATTGGGACCCAGCGCGAGGATTCGACAGGAGCCGATTGATAAACGGTTCAGTACCGGCGGAATCCTTCCCCGAGAAGCCGTCGCTCGATCGACGACCCGGTCATTGATCCCAGCCCTTCACGTCGACGAAATCAATTGTCAAATTCGAGGTTTGAAGGAAGAAACCGAAACTTGGTGTCATATTTTCTCGGGCAGCAACCGGGCGGCTGAGTCGGTCGAGCATTCTCGGCACAATGAGCGCGCCTTGCTGCCGTTGCCGGATAACCTTGATGTCGACGTGATCCCGTTCGCGGCGGATGGCAATCGTGCCGCCTTCGATCATCGTTCGCGGAACATATTGTGCGTCGCGAACTCGAGCGCACGGAAACGCCCGTCCGCACCGCCATCCACGTTTCAGCCTGCCTCAAACAGCCATGGAGACCGGATGTCGAGGACGGCGCTTGGAGGAACGCAATGCCGGCAAGCCCACGGCCGACAAGTGGGCAAAATAGAATGAATCACAGGCTATTCGTCAGCACGAGGGGACTCACCATGTTGAGCAAACGAACTGTCATCGGATTACTTACGGCAGCAGCACTTCTATCCCTTCCCGCAACCGTTCAAGGCGCGGAAAAAGTTCGTATAGGCTATTCGATCTCGCGTACCGGGCTCTATGCAGTCGCAACCCCGGTGCAACAGCAAACCTATGAGCTCTGGCGCGATCAGATAAATGCCGCTGGCGGACTTAGCATCGACGGCAAGGGTAAGCGGCAAATCGAATTCGTCAGTTACGATGACCAGTCGGAACCGTCTAAAGCGGCACAGATTTATGAGAAACTGATCTCGATCGACAAGGTTGATCTGCTGCTCTCTCCTTGGGGCACGGCTACGCATATCGCCGTCGCGCCGGTCGTTGAACGTCACAAATTTCCTCTGATCGGCTCCACCGCGTCCACTACGCTGGTTCGCGATCTCGGGGCGAAATATATGTGGTTCACCGAAGTTACGCCGGCCGATTTTGGCGGTGATCTTCCGAAATTGCTCGGCTCTATTGGCATAAAGCGCGTCGCTATTATTGCCATGCAGCTGCCGCTCGCGCTCGAGACTAAGAAATTTCTTGTGCCCGCTCTGCATAAAGCCGGCATAGAGATCGTATTCAACCAGGAATATCCACCGGACATCAAGGACATGACCGGGCTGCTTACCAGTGTGAAGGGCGCCGCTCCCGACGGTGTGATCGCGTTATCCTATCCAAACGATTCGATGCTCTATCTGAGCACGGCGCGAGAGGTCGGTCTCACCGCAAAATTTCAGTTTCTTGAGATCGGCCCGACGGAAGCGTTCATTCAACATAAGTTCGGCGAGAATCTCGATGGCATCGTGACCATCGGACACTGGAGCCCGGATCAAAAGGCTTGGCCGAAGGCGCGTCCCTTCTACGACGCTTATAAGGCGAGATTCCACGAAGCGCCGGATAATCTCGACAGCGTCGTCTCCTATATGTCCGCCGAAATCCTTCAGCAAGCGGTGGAGAAAGTCGGCCTCAATCACGAAAAGATACGCGAAGCAATCGCTACCGGCACCTTCGACACCATCAACGGACCCGTCCGGTTCAAGGGTGCGACCAATGTGGGAACGCCGAACGGCTATCTCCAGATCCAGAAAGGCGTTCCCCAAATCATATGGCCCGATCAGATCAAGACGGCGGATTTCCAGCCAAAAGGGCCGTGGAAATAGCTTCGTCGACTCTGACTGCGATCAACGTATGATTAGGCTGACGTATCCGGCGGCGCCGAGGTGCAAGCTTGCTGTCTTTTCAATTGCTCATCGCGGCGCTCGCCACTGGGTCTGTTTATGCCCTGATCGCTGTGGGCCTGAATCTGATTTACGGCACCATGCGGCTTCTCAATGTCGCGCACGGCGATCTGGTGATGCTGGGTGCCTATGCGACCTATTGGGGCTTCAGCCTGCTCCACGTCGATCCGCTCATCGCTGTTCCGTTCGTTGGCTTATTGGCCGCCGGTATTGGCGCGGCGGCATACTTTTGCTTATTTCAGCACTTTTTTCGCGCCGGGGCTTTGAGCGATCGCATAGAAGCCAACTCGCTTCTCGTGTTTTTTGGCCTGTCGATCGCGATCGAGAACCTCGCGTCGCTGGCCTTTTCAGGCAATCCCCGAGCCTACGAATATCTTGACCGCGTGATACAGATCGGCAGCGCGTCGATTGTCGGGAATCGGCTCGCCGCTCTTATCATCGCCCTTTGCGCATGTATTGGGGTGTTGCTGTTCTTCCGGCTCACCACGCTCGGGCTCTCGGTGCGGGCCATCATTCAATCGCGCGATGCAGCCGAGATTGTCGGTGTTAGCGCTCGCAAAACCTATCTTCTCACATTCTGTATCGGCTTCGGGCTTGCCGGCGTGACCGGAGCGGTCGTCAGCCTTTATTCGCAAATCTGGCCGTTCATGGGCTTTTCGTACACGGTCGTTGGATTTGTCATCATCATTTTGGGCGGTCTGGGAAACATTGTCGGGAGCATCGTCGGCGGATTGTTGCTCGGAGTGCTTGAAACATTTGGTGTCGCGGCTGCCGGCGCAAACTACCGCTCGATTCTCATCTACGGTGTGTTCATTGCCATCATCGTCATTCGGCCGCAGGGGTTGTTTGGCACCAAGAGCACCGCGAGGTGAGGCAGTTGTACGACGTGCGAGTCATCATCGCAGCGTTGCTGACTGCCGCCGCGGTCGTGGTTGGCATTTTGTTCTTTGCATCCGACTATTTTATTGACTTTGCGACCAGTCTGGCGATGTGGATCGCGCTGAGCGAGAGCTGGACGCTGCTCTCCGGCATGACCGGCTATGTATCCCTTGGCCACGTCGTCTTCTTCGGTCTCGGCAGCTATCTCACGGTCTTGACCTTTGGAATGCTGCCGATTTGGGCGGCGCTCGCTCTATCCGGTGCGTGTGCTACCGGGTTGGCCGTGTTGGTCGGATTTCCATGCTTCCGGGTACGCGGCCCCTATTTCGTTATCTTGACTTTCGGCCTCTCGGAATTTGTCAAATACATCGTCGTCAATGTCGAGGCGAGAGCGTCGAAATTCGGCCGTCTCATCTTTGGCGGTCCGGATCCGAACGAGGTGTTCTTGATCATGGTGGGATTGGCCGTCGCGGCCTTTTTTCTTTCGTACTTCATACGCAGATCAAGGTTGGGTGCGGGATTGCGTGGCATCCGCGAAGACGAAATCGCGGCCGAAACGGCGGGCGTGCCGGTGGCTCGCCTAAAGCTTATTGCTTTCGGCCTGTCCGCTCTCATTCCCGGTATTGCCGGCGGCGCATTCCTGTTCCGCTCCGGCTATTTCGAACCAATACAGGCGTTCAACCCTTCCATCTCCTTCAGCATGATCACAATGGCAGTCATTGGCGGGACCGACGACGCCTATGGCCCGCTGATTGGTGCAGTCGCGCTCGTAACTCTCTCCGAACTGCTATGGGCCAATGCGCCCGAAATCTACATGGTCATCCTCGGGCTGCTGCTCGTAATCTTCGTCATATGGGTGCCGGACGGGATTGAAGGGCGCTTGCGCAAATGGTGGAAGACACAGCGGGCATGATTCTCGAAGTGGACCATGTCACTAAGCGTTTTAACGGCGTCGCTGCGGTGAGAGGCGTCAGCTTTTCCGTGCCGGAAGGGGCGATTTTCGGTCTGATGGGCGCGAATGGCGCGGGGAAAACGACGATCTTCAGCATGATCGCTGGCAACGAACGGCCGACTTCAGGTGATATCCGATTTCAAGGATCCTCGATCCAGGGGCTACGTCCATGGCGGATCAGCCGTCTCGGCATTGCTCGTACTTTTCAGATCGTGCGCCCGTTTCCGGCTCTCAGTTGTCGCGAGAACGTAGCGCTTGCGGTGCTATATGGCGCGGGGCAGGATTCCTCCCTTGTTCGCGCGATGCGCATCGCGGGCGAGATTCTCAATGAAGTTAAGCTAGCGGCGGTTGCTGACGAGGAAGCGCGCCGCTTGACACTCGTCAGCCGCAAGCGATTGGAGATTGCGCGCGCTCTTGGCGCACGCCCGAAACTTCTGCTGCTCGACGAGGTCCTTGCCGGCCTGACGCTGATGGAGGTGGAGGCTGCCGTCGAGTTGTTGCGGCACATCCATCAACGTTATCGGCTAACGATTGTGATGGTAGAGCACGTGCTTCGCGCCCTTATGCGGCTTTGCACGGAAATTGCGGTGCTCGATCACGGCGAGAAGATCGCCGAGGGCTCGCCGCAGGCCGTCAGTGCCGATCCACTGGTGGTGAAGGCCTATTTCGGAGCGCCGCAATGAGCGCCGCTCTGCTGGAACTGCGCGCCGTGACGGCAGGCTATGGCGATGTCATTGTTCTGCATGAAATCAGTTTCGCCGTGCGTGAAGGATCCGTAACGGCCTTGATCGGCAGCAACGGAGCCGGCAAGACAACGACGATGCGGTGTGTTGCCGGCCTGCTCAGGCCGGATAATGGTACGATCGCATGGCGGGGTGGCGTCATCAACGCACTCTCCGCGAGCGAACGCGTCGAACTTGGCATTTCGCTTGTGCCAGAAGGCCGTCTGATTTTTCCGGACTTCACGGTCGAAGAGAACCTGTCAATTGGCGCGTTCAATCACCGTGCAAAGCCGAACCGGAACAGACGGCGTGACGAAATGTATGGGCTGTTCCCGCGCCTGAAAGAACGTCGTAGCCAACACGCCGGAACGATGTCCGGCGGCGAACAGCAGATGCTCGCTTTGGCCCGCGGTCTGATGGCAGAGCCAAAGCTTTTGCTTCTCGACGAACCCAGCCTCGGTCTTGCTCCAAGCATCATATCGCAAATGTTCGATATCGTCGGTACCGTGCGCGGGATGGGCGTGACGATTGTTATCGTCGAGCAGAACGTTCATCGCACTTTGCAGATAGCCGACTACGTCTATGTGCTCGAGAACGGCCAGATCGTCATCCATGGAGATGCCGAGTCGTGTGCGGAAAATCCGAACATCAAGCGAGCTTACCTTGGTCTCTACTAGCGCCGCAACTCAACGTTTAGGAGGAAAGATGTCTCAGATTCAAATCTTCAGCCCAAACCAATTGGGTAAGCCGCTTGGCCATTACTCGCAGATCACGCGAGTCAAAGCCACCGAAATGGTGTTCATAGCGGGTCAGTTGTCCACCGATCTTGCCGGGAGGCTCATCGGCGAGAATGACTTCGAGGCCCAATGCGTGCAGGTTTTCCGTAATATCGAGAGTGCGTTGACCTCCATCGGCGGAGTTTGGCAAAACGTGGTTCAGTTTACGACCTATCTCGTTCACTCTCAGGACATACCAAAGTTCATGGATTTTCGTAAACGTCACTTTCCCAATTATTTTAACAATGGAGTTTACCCGCCTAACACGTTGCTGATTATAGATCGACTGGTGGAGGAGTCGTTTCTCGTGGAGGTGCAAACAATCGCGGCGCTATGACGACCAAACCAATAAGCTGGAGCGCAACCCGATTCAATGTGATCGGATTGCGCTCTGGAAGACCAGGCTCGCCGAGGAGATCAGTTACGCGCCTGGTGGCCGGGCGGCCTCATGTGTTTCCGCGATAACGGCCGCATCGAGATCGATTTCAACGCGATGGGTCATTCTTCGAGCGTAGTCGAAAGCGACGCTTCCGACGTCGCAGAAAACGTTGTCTTTATGCGGCCGATTTAAGTGCGCGGTTCATCCAGGCGCTCGATTCAATCGCTTCCGCGCCATAAAATTTCTTCATGTAAGCGAGAGACCGTATGTGCTCGTCCTCGTCCGGGCAGGAACAGCAGTCTTTGAGAACGATAACATCATAACCGCGACACCACGCGCCCATGACCGTGTGCCGCACGCACGCGTCCGTCCACGTGCCGGTCACAACGCAGGTTTTGATGTCAAGCTCGCGGAGTATAGAATCCAGCCGCGTATTAAAGAAGCCGTCATATAGTTTCTTGCCAACGACGAAATCGCGATTCTCGTCGTACTCAAGCTCGTTAAGAATCTTTGCTCCTTCTGTCCCCTCGATGCAGTGAGGGGTCGAGAGTTTGAAGTGTCGATCTATTGGAGCTTCCGTTTTTTGAAAGTTGTCATTGACGAAGACCAACGGTATGTGGTTGCTGCGTGCGAAGCGACAAACCTGCCTATTCTTCTCTACCAGCGATGCGATGTGCAATGGTGGCGCCAGGTTGTCCTTGGCAGCAAAAAAATCGACCAGCATGTCAACCACGAGAACTGCGGTGCGCTGCATGGATAGGGCCTCCATCTTGCACAAATTATCGTCACGGGGTCCATGATGTGACCCGAAGGGCGGCGGTGTGACCGAAGGCTGCAAGCCTACTAAAGACAGACCGCTGCTGTCATGCCTCCCAGTTGCGGGGCAATTACCCTCCAGACTGAAAATCGCGCTGATGAACGTGTGGCAGTGTCTCACGCGTCCGGGGAGGGCGCGGATACCGCCAAATAATTTTGGCGGTGTGGTCAATTGCTTCGAACCCGGGGCGATTGAAACCGATCGTTTCTTGGGGTGTAATACCGACCAGGCTTGAAGAAGGTTGTCTCCTGCTGCGAGGCTCATGAGCCCACTCGTCTTTGCCTGCTCGCATGGTCGTATTGTCCTCCTTGATTTGGTGGGCTCGACCATAGAGCATGCGCATCCACATGCGCAGATACTGGTCAAGATTTCAGGCCCGGACCGCAAGATTCCGATTGCCGGTACGACATACGTTCTCTGCGATAACGTTGCTATCGGGCTGGAGCCTTGGACGCCTCACGGTGGTGTCCCGGACGACCAAGGTCTCATCACGCGAATCCTGGCCTTCCACATCGAACACGGGCCGCCAGATGAGAACGCTCCTCAACAGCATTTCCTCTCAAATGCGCTTCGAAGCGGAAGCCGTCCGTTGCCGCAAGCGCTGCGTGATCGGGCGTTCACATTTTACAGAAATATGACGGCGGGGCTTGCCACGCAAAATCAAGCAGACAGTTTGATTGATGACCTATTGCGGATTCAGGGCGTTGGCCCGGGCGCGCGTCGCACCGCCTTTATGGATTATCGAATTCGTCGGGTTATCAGTTCGATACAAGTGAATCCCGTACTGGGAACCAAACTGAATGATTGTGCACGACTTGCCGGCCTCTCCAGACAGCATTTCTTCTGTCTGTTTCGCAGCAGCACCGGCATGAGTCCGCGCATGTTCTGTAACAGCGTGAGGCTCGAAGCGGCCGTCAAGAAATTACTCGATGAGACCACGCCAATTCATTCAATTTCTACACATCTCGGTTTTAGTGCTCCTAGCCATTTTACGCGTTTTTTTCTTCAGCACCTCGGGGTTTCGCCACGTCGATTCCGAGAAGGCGCTCAACCGATAGCACCTGAGTAGCCGCCACCCCAGCAGGCGTTTCATAAGGCTGGGCTCTGATACATCCGTCCGCTGCTATCTTTCCTTCTCGCGCGCCAGTCCTTCGAGCAGGCGAGCCGCCGTATGCTCACAGTGCTGTCGTATGAGGAGAGCCAAAAGGTCCCCGTCACCCTTGGCGAAGGCGTTGCACAGGCCCAGGTGCTCTTCTTGCGACTGCTTGAGACCGCGAGTGAGCATGATTTCCACCCGGATATACGGCTCCATAATGACGCGGAGGCTGGCTGCCATTCGCATGAAATGGCGAAGCTGCGACGGCGCCAGCAAACTCTCATGAAACTTCGAGTGAATTTCGAACCAGCGTGCAACCTCGGCGGGCTTTGACACGTCAACCTCTTCAAGGAGTTGCTCTTGAAGCGAACGAACGTGCGCAATGTCGTCTTTGTTACGTCTATTGCCGGCGACCTTGGCCGCCTCCTGTTCCACCAGGGCCCGGAGATCAAAAATTTCTTTAATCTCGTTATCGTCCAGGGCGACGACCGAGTAGCCGCGGCGAGGATGCAAAATCACCAAGCCCTCAGCCTCGAGGCGTGGCAATGCCTCACGCAATGGAGCGCGGCTCACGCCCAGTTTGCGCGCGATCTCCTCCTGGCGGAGCATCTGCCCAGGCTGGAATGTGCCGCTCACAATCGCCCCGCGTAGTTCCCGATATATGGTTTCCGGAAGAGAAGCCGGACCTTCAAATCCAATGTAAGACATTCCGTTCTCCGAATTCCTT
>JASHRY010000070.1 GCA_030037105.1 Xanthobacteraceae bacterium | reverse complement strand
GCGCTGGCCGCCGCCGACGTTTCCGCCGAAGCCAAGAAATTCATGGTGGACATGAACGCCGCCACGGCCATCGTCACCACCAAGTCGCCCTACATGGCGCGCACCTCATTGACCGTGCCGCAGCTCATCCAGACGCTCGGCACCTGGGCGGAAAAACACGGACTGAAGAAAGCCTACACCATGGTCACCGACTATGGCCCGGGCATCGACGCGGAAGGGGCGTTCCAGAAGGGCTTCAAGCAAGCGGGCGGCGACATCGTCGGCTCGGTGCGCATGGCGGTGAAGAACCCGGATTTCACCGCCTATGTGCAGCGCGCCAAGGATCTCAATCCGCAAGGCATCTTCGTCATGATCCCGGGCGGCGCGCAGCCCGGCGCCTTCGGCAAGGCCTTGGCCGAAGTCGGCATCAATCCCAAGAAGACCGAGGTCATGGGACAATTGGAGATCGCCGACGAGCACGCGCTCGCCAGCATGGGCGACATCGCCCTCGGCATCATCACCGCGGGTCATTACGACTACAATCACCACTCGAAATTGAACGAAGAGTTCGTGAAGGCCTACAACGACGAATTCAAGCGCAACCCCGACTTTTTCTCGATCGGCGCTTATGACGGCATGCACCTGATCGACATCGCGCTGAAAAAATCCGGCGGCAAGACCGACGGCGAGTCGCTGATCGCCGCCGCCAAGGGCGCGAGCTGGGAAAGCCCGCGCGGACCGATCTCGATCGATCCGGAGACGCGCGACATCATCCAGACGGTCTATATCCGCAAGGTCGAGAAGGTCGGCGGCAAGCTGGTCAACGTCGAGATCGCCGCGATCCCGAACGTGAAGGATCCGGTGAAGGCGGCAATGAAGAAATGATGCGGCAATAGGGCGCAGCAAAGCCCGCCGGGACAGATCGATCGGAAGACGCTCCCACAAGAGCCGTAGCGTGCCGCGCCGCGACCTCCGGATTCCGCGGCGCTTTTCTTTGCCGGAACGGTGGAGCATTCTGAACACCAACAAATAAACGGGAGGATGAAATGAAGCGTCTTTTGCTCGCCGGCGTCCTCGCTTTCGCGCCAAGTCTTTTCGCGGCCGGCGGCCACGCCGAGGACGCGGTCAAGATCGGCCTCATCCTGCCCTATTCGGGCCAGTTCGCCGACACCGCGACGCAGATGGACGACGGCATCAAGCTCTATCTCAAGCAGCACGGCGACAAGCTCGGCGGCAAGAGCGTCGAGCTGATCCGCAAGGATGTCGGCGGCATCGCCCCGCCGGTCGCCAAGCGCCTGGCGCAGGAACTGGTGACCCGCGACAACGTCGATATCCTGGCCGGCTTCGCGTTGACGCCGAACGCGCTGGCCGCCGCCGACGTTTCCGCCGAAGCCAGGAAGTTCATGGTGGACATGAACGCCGCCACGGCCATCGTCACCACCAAGTCGCCTTACATGGTGCGCGTCTCCTTCACCGTGCCGCAGCTCAACCAGACGCTCGGCACCTGGGCGGAAAAGCACGGGCTGAAGAAGGCCTATACCATGGTCACCGACTATGGCCCGGGCATCGACGCGGAAGCCGCGTTCCAGAAGGGCTTCAAGCAAGCGGGCGGCGCCATCGTCGGCTCGGTGCGCATGGCGGTGAAGAACCCGGATTTCACCGCCTATGTGCAACGCGCCAAGGACCTCAATCCGCAAGGCATCTTCGTCATGATCCCGGGCGGCGCGCAGCCGGGCGCCTTCGGCAAGGCCTTGGCCGAGCGCGGCATCGACCCGCACAAGACCGAGGTCATGGGGCAAATGGAGATCGCCGACGAGCACGCGCTCGCCGGCATGGGCGACATCGCCCTCGGCATCATCACCGCCGGGCACTACGACTACAATCACCACTCGAAATTGAACGAAGAGTTCGTGAAGGCCTACAACGACGAATTCAAGCGCAATCCCGACTTCTTCTCGGTCGGCGCTTATGACGGCATGCACCTGATCGACATCGCGCTGAAAAAATCCGGCGGCAAGACCGACGGCGAGTCGCTGATCGCCGCCGCCAAGGGCGCGAGCTGGGAAAGCCCGCGCGGCCAAATCAGCATCGATCCGCAGACGCGCGACGTCGTTCAGACCGTCTATATCCGCAAGGTTGAGAAGGTCGGCGGTCACCTAGTCAACGTCGAAATCGCCGCCGTCGCCGACGTCAAGGATCCATATAAGGCGGCGATGAAGCAGTAAGAGGACCGGTTTGTCGGCGCGCGACCGCGTCGGCCCTTCGATCGCGACACCGCGCGCCGGGCGGGAAATTGCTTGGCCGGCCGCGGCGTCGTCCGTTACGTTGTCCGCCGATCATCGGGGCTCTTCGGCCATGCTCCCTCCCGTATTCGGCGTCCTGTTCGACGGGCTCGCTTACGGCATGCTGTTGTTCTTGCTGTCGGTCGGACAGTCGGTGACGCTCGGCATGATGAATTTCATCAATCTGGCGCATTGCAGCTTCGCCATGCTCGGCGGCTACGTCACCGTCGTGTTGATGAGCCGTTACGGCTGGCCGTTCTTCGCCACGCTGCCCTGCGCGTTCATCGCCGCCGCCTTGGTCAGCGTCGGGTTTGAGCGGGTGTTCTTCCGCCGCCTCTATCGGGCGAGCGATCTCGACCAGGTCTTGTTGACCATCGGCATTGTCTTCATTTCGGTCGCCGTCGCGGCGTACATCTTCGGCACCGAGCAGCGGCCGTTGCAGTTGCCGGCCTATCTGCGCAGCTCGCTCATTTTCATGGGCGTTCGTTTCGCGGTGTACCGGCTGATCCTGATCGGGCTGGCGCTGCTGATCACATTGGCGTTGGTGCTCGGGCTCGATTACACCCGCTTCGGCGCCCGGGTGCGCGCCGCCGTCGACAACGAACGCATGGCGCGCGGCCTCGGCATCGACGTCGACCGCACCTTCGCGATCACCTTTGCGCTTGGCAGCGGGCTCGCCGGGCTTGGCGGCGCGTTGGCGATCGAGATCATCGGGCTCGATCCATCGTTCGCGCTGACTTATCTGGTTTATGTCCTCATTGTCGTCTCGGTCGGCGGCCTGGGTTCGATTTCTGGCTCCTTTGCCGCCGCCGTCGTGCTCGGCATCAGCGACGTCGCCGGCAAATACTACATTCCGCAGCTCGGGGCGTTTCTCATCTACCTCGTCATGATCGGCCTGTTGATGTGGCGCCCGCTCGGCCTCATCGGGAGACGCTGACCGATGGCGCTGACCGAAGGGACGGCCAATCCGCGGCTTTATCTTCAGGCGCAAACGCGGTGGCGACCGATCGAGATCGCGTTCTGGCTCGCGACGCTTCTGCCCTATGCGCTGTTTCCGGATTATCTCTCGCTCGCGAGTCAGATCGCCATTGCCGGGTTGTTCGCGTTGTCGCTCGATTTGATCCTCGGCTACGCCGGCATTGTCTCGCTCGGGCACGCCGCCTTCTTCGGCATCGGCGCCTACACCGCCGGCCTCGTTTCGAAATACGGCTGGGGGGAGCCGCTCACCGGCCTGGCGATAGCGGCGGTCGCGGCCGGCCTCGTCGGCTATGCTACGAGTTTCGTCATCTGCCGGTTCCGGCATCTTGCTCTGATCATGCTCACGCTCGGTTTCGGCCTGCTGCTGGAAGAACTCGCCAACAGCGCCGGCTGGCTGACCGGCGGCGTTGACGGCCTGCAGGGCATCCATACCTGGAAGCTCTTCGGCTATCTCCCCTTCGACCTGTACGGCCGCACCGCCTACGCCTATGCACTCGCCGTGCTGTTCGTGCTGTTTGTGTTCGCGCGACGGCTCATCCATTCGCCGTTCGGCCTGTCGCTGCGCGGCATTCGCGAGAATTTCGTCCGCATGCCCGCCATCGGCGCGCCGAGCCGCGCCCATATCCGCACCATCTATACGATCGCCGCGGCCATGGCCGGGATCGCCGGCGCCCTGCTGGCGCAGACCACGGAAACGGTGTCGCTCGAGTCGCTCGGCTTCGAGCGCTCCGCCGAAGTGGTGGTGATGCTCGTGCTCGGCGGCGCCGGCCGCCTTTATGGCGGGCTCGTCGGCGCCATCGTCTACATGGTCGCGCGCGACCAATTTTCCGGCATCGAGCCGCAATATTGGTATTTCTGGATCGGCGTTCTGCTGGTGGGGGTGGTCACGTTCCTCCCCAACGGCATTCTCGGCGGAGCGGCAAGGCTCATGTCGCGCCGGAGCCGCTCGTGAGCCCGCCGGCCCTTGCCGTCCGCGGCCTGGCCAAGAGCTTCGGCTCGCTCGTCGTCGCCAGCGAGCTTGAGATAGAGTTACCCAAGGGCGTGCGCTACGCGCTGATCGGGCCCAACGGCGCCGGCAAGACCACGCTGATCAATCTCATGACCGGAATGTTGCGGCCCGATGCCGGCCGTATCCTGCTCGACGATGTCGACATTACGGCGTTGCCGCCCGAGCAGCGGGTGCGGCGCGGCCTGGTTCGCACCTACCAGATCACGTCGCTATTTCCGCATCTCACCGCGCTCGAATCGGTGACGCTGGCGGTTTGCGAGCGAAGCCGCGCCGCGCGCGCCTGGTGGCGGCAACTCGCCGCTCACGGCCGCGAAATCGACGAGGCCTACGACATCCTCTGCGCCCTCAAGCTGGATTCGGTCTGTCACCGTCCGACGCGCGAACTGGCCTACGGCCAGCAACGCCTGCTCGAGATCGCGCTCGCTTTGGCGACCCGGCCGAAAGTGTTGCTGCTCGACGAGCCGGCGGCGGGCGTGCCGCGCGAGGAGAGCAAGGAATTGTTCGCCGCCATCGCCGGACTGTCGCGCGATATCACCGTGCTGTTCATCGAGCACGACATGGAGCTGGTTTTTCGCTTTGCCTCGCGCGTGATCGTGATGGTCGGCGGCCGCGTCCTGGTCGAAGGCACCGCGCAGGAGATCGCATCCGATCCGCGGGTGCGCGCGGTCTATCTCGGCAAGGCGCCGACCAAGGACCTTGCAGAATTGCGCCATGACTGAGCCGCTGCTTGCGCTCGAAGATGTGCGCGCCGGCTATGGCTCCGCCGTCGTGCTCGACGGCGTGTCGCTGACGCTGCCGGAACGCGGCGGCCTCTCCGTCCTCGGCCGCAACGGCGTCGGCAAGACCACGCTCCTTCTTACCATCATGGGCTACACGCGGGTCGGCCGCGGCCGCGTCCTCTGGCGCGGCGCGGACATCACCCGGCATCCGCCGCATCGCCGCGCGCTGGCCGGTATCGGCTGGGTGGCGCAGGAACGCGAGATTTTCCCCTCCTTGAGCGTCGAGGAGAATCTCACCGTCGCCGCCCGTGACGGCAGGTGGGACCTGGCGGCGGTCTACGATCTGTTTCCTCGCCTCGCCGAGCGCCGGCGCAATCTCGGCAACCAGCTCTCCGGCGGCGAGCAGCAGATGCTGGCGATCGCGCGCGCGCTCATGACCAATCCAACGCTGCTTCTGCTCGACGAGCCGCTCGAAGGACTGGCGCCGATCGTGGTCGAAGAACTCGCCGCCGCGATCCGGCGCATGACCGGCGAAGGCGCCAACGCCTTCATCCTGGTGGAGCAACATGCCGATATCGCGCTGGCGCTGACGCAAGATGCGCTGGTGCTCGAGCGCGGCCGCGTCGTTTACAGCGGCGGCTCGGCCGCGCTGCTCGCCGACAACGCGGCGCTCGACCGGCTCGTCGGGCTGCGGCTCGCGGAGGCGTCATAAAGGATTCAAAGGATGGAAGCCTTGCGCCGCACCGATGCGTCGTTGCCCGCCTTCCCGAAGAGCGGGGCGTAAAGCGGGAACGATCGCGAGCCTGAAAAGTCGCTCCCCGGATTTTGCCGCCTGCTCAATCCGGGCTGGGAGGAGTGGGCGGGTGATCCAAATCACCGGCGAGGAAGCGGCCCACGGCATGCAGCGCGCCGTGCATGTCGAGATCCTCGTGGCCGCCGTCGAGGAAACGCACGATATGCTTGGGCGCCTTGGTCAAGTCGAACAACCGCTCGCCCATGGCATAGGGAACGATCCGATCGTGCACGCCGTGCAGAATGAGAACGGGCGCCGTGACCTTTCCGATCCACTCATCGGTGCGGAATTGATCCTTCATCAGAAGCCACACCGGAATATACCAATAGTGAAGCGACGCGACCGCCGCCGCCGAGGTGAACGGCGCTTCCAGGATGACGCGGCCGACGGGCTTGGCCGCCGCCACCGCAACCGCAACCGCCGACCCGAGCGACTCACCCCAGAGCACGATTTGTGGCACCGGATAGCGCGCAGCGGCAAAGGCGTAGGCGGCCGCGCCGTCGGCGATCAGACCCGCTTCGCTCGGGCTTCCGCTCGAGCCGCCAAAGCCGCGATATTCGAGCGCAACGAGGCCGATACCGTCGTTGATGAGCTTGCGAAAGCGCTGCACGCGATAGCGCAACGCGCCGCCGTTGCCGTGGAAATAGACGATGACCGGCTTGTCGTCGCGCGGCGGAACGTGCCAGGCGATGACGCGCTCGCCGTCGGAGGTCGTGAGCGTCACCTCCTCGGCTTCGGGCAGGCCGGCCTGCGCCGGCGTCGTGTGGATCGTTTCGGGGAAATACATCATCGAACGCTGCATGAAGTAGAGGATCGCCGCCACGCCGACGTAGAGGCAGAGCAGGAGAACCGCGATCACTTTCAGCGCCGTTATCGTGTGCGCAGCCCAGAGCGGACGCGGTTCTTCGCGCCACGCGCGCGCGACGTTTGCCGCAAATCCGCGGGATGCCGCGCGCACGCGCCGAAAGAACCGCCCGTGCTCGTCACCATCGCGGCGGGTTGCGCCGCCGCGTCCGCTCGCGACGGCGATTCCCGCTTCAAGCCGCGCTGAGTGAGAGCGCACCATCGGGTCTCGCATCAGTCGGGCAGCGCTGGCTGGCGCGACCACAACGACGCGGTCGCGTCAATCAACGTTGCCGACAAAAAGAACCGGCCGGCTCATCAAGCCGGCCGGACGAATTCAACGCCATACCGCGCGATCAGGGACAGACCTGCACGGTCCGCCACCGATAACCGACGCCATCGACCCAAACCTTGCGGCGTCCCCAATGACAACCAGGCGCCAACTGCGCATAGGCGGGGGGCGGCGGATAATAAGCGCCCGGAGGAGGAGGCGGAGGATAGTAGCCCGGAGGCGGCGGGGGAGGCGGGCTGTTCGCGATCGCACTCCCGACGATTGCACCGGCGGCGACACCGCCCAGGATTCCTGCGCCTACGGCGCAGCCGAAACAACCGGCGTTCGCAGGGGCCGGGGCAGTAGCCAATGCGGCGAGGCCGATGCCCGCGGCGCCGACGAGCGCAATGAGCGACTTATGCATGTGTTCTCCTCAAGCGATCGGTCGGGAGCCGACCCGAACATGAATGAGCGGAAGTCCCCGGATACCCCCGATACCTAACGCCCCACATTAGTGAAGACGCACTCTTTGGCGGAAATTTGTTACGGCATCACTTACGGGGCTAAAGCGATCGAATTTTATGGCGTCCCCGACCGGGGACGCCATCTTTCTCAGGCGGTACGACCGCCGCATGTATCAATAACAGGCACGCACCCAACCATAACCGTTCCAAACCCGCCGGCAGCCGGGCCCGTAATAATAGGGATAGGGGCTATACGGGTAGTAGTAGCGGTAATAGTAAGGCGCGGCCAATGCCCCGCCGACAACAGCGCCGGCGATAAACGGGCCGGGCCCCCACCAACCACCGCGCCAGCCCCAGCCCCAGGGGCGCGCGTCCGCCGTGCTCGATGTCGCGAGCGCCGCCGCGCCAATGGCCGCTGCGGCAACGACAGCAGTCAGAGTCTTTCTCATGGCATCACCTCGACCAGGATGGTTTGTTTCATAGAGTGCAAACCGCCCCCTAGACCCCTAAGTTCCACGTTTATTAGTGAATGGCGACTGAACAATAGTGCCTGAATATCGCCATCATTGGCACGTCCGCCGGCGATCTGGTTAACGACTGCATGTCGCTCGTCTATGCCATTGGCGATATCCACGGCTCGCTGCGTAAGCTGCGACGACTGATGACGCGCTGTGAGCAACACGCCGCCGGGCGGCCGGCGATCTTTATCTTCCTCGGCGACTACATCGATCGCGGGCCGCAAAGTGCCGACGTCATCCGCTATGTGATCGCCCTGCAGTCGCTGCTCGGCGATCGCCTGGTCGCGCTCAAGGGCAACCACGAGGCGCTCGCGCTCGACGTCATCGACGGGGCGCTTCCGGCGGACCTTTGGCTCCGGCAAGGTGGAGCGGAGACGCTGCGCAGCTATCGGGTGGAGAGCGCTCGCGAGCTGCCGCGTCAGCACGTCGTCTGGCTGCGCTCGCTGCGACCGAGCTATGACGACGGCCGGCGCTTTTTCGTGCATGCCGGCGTCGATCCGCATGAACCGCTCGATGCGCAGCGCGACCATGACCTGCTGTGGATCAGGGAACCGTTCCTTTCCGACGAACGCGATTACGGGCGCTTGATCGTTCACGGCCACACCCCGCTCGCGACCGGCGCGCCCGATCTGCGGACCAACCGGTTGAACCTCGACACCGGCGCCGTGTTCGGCGGTCCGTTGACCGCGGCCGTGTTTTCCGGCGAGGACATAAAGCCGATCGCATTTTTCCAGAGCGAATGACACGGCATTTGCGCGGCTCCCGACCATAGTTCGGTCGCCTTGGGCGGCATGGACGCGGCCGCCGAAGCCTGCGTCAATCCGTCGCAGGAGGGTTCTTTCTTCCCGCGCGCGCGGCCTGCAAACGCCCCGCGGGACGGCACGCTAGAGTCCATTTCACTTAGGCTGAAGCATATCCTGCGTTTCGGAAGTAGTTTTGCGCATTCCTGC
>JASHRY010000011.1 GCA_030037105.1 Xanthobacteraceae bacterium | reverse complement strand
TGAGCGGCAGGTGCGAGGACTGGCCCTCGAACATGCGATTGCCCACCTGGCGCTTGGGATACTGGATCAGGAGCCGGCGCTGCGCCCGCTCCATGAAGACGATGAAGGTGATGACCGCGACCGCCATCACCAGGACGACGAGGATGAGCCCGGTCGAGAGCGCGCCCTGGCGGCCGAGTTCGAGCGTGCCGGCGATGGCGGACGGCAATTGCGCGACGATCCCCGACATGATGATGAGCGAGGTGCCGTTGCCGATGCCGCGCTGCGTGATCTGTTCGCCGAGCCACATCAGGAAAATGGTGCCGCCGGTGAGCGTGATCACGGTCGAGATGCGGAAGAACAGGCCGGGATTGGCGACCACGGTAGCGGCGCCTTCGAGGCCGACGGCTATGCCGTAGGCCTGGACCGCCGCCAAGAGCACGGTCAGGTAACGCGTGTATTGGTTGATCGTCTTGCGGCCTTGCTCGCCCTCCTTCTTAAGCTGTTCGAGCGTCGGCGACACCGTCGTCATCAACTGGATGATGATCGAGGCCGAGATGTAGGGCATGATGTTGAGCGCGAAGATCGCCATGCGGTGGATGCCACCGCCGGCGAACATGTTGAACATCCCCAGAATGCCGCCGGCCTGGGTGCGGAAAATCTGGTCCCAGGCGTTGGGATCGATGCCCGGCAGCGGAATGTAGGTGCCGAGCCGATAGACGAGCAGCGCGCCGAGCGTGAACCAGATGCGCTTTTTCAGCTCTTCGGCCTTGGCCAGCGCCGAGAAGTTGAGATTGGCCGCCAGTTGTTCTGCCGCGGAGACCATGCGCCGATACTCCGTATGCCCCGCCCTATATAGGCGCTAGAGCATGATCCGGAAAAGTGGAAACCGGTTTTCCGAAAAGATCATGCTCCACCGAGAAGCTGGAGCGGGGTGACGACTCGAAGATAAGTCATCCCGCTCTAAGCCGCCGGTTCGCCCACCTCTGCCTTTGGAGCGAGGATTTCGACCGTGCCGCCGGCCTTTTCCACCGCGGCCACCGCCGACTTCGACGCGCCGAACACCGAAACCGCGATCTTAGCCTTGATCTCGCCGCCGCCAAGAAGCCGCACCCCGTCCCTGGCGCGGCGCAGGATTCCTGCCGCGACCAGGGCCGCGGCGTCGATCCGCGCCGCCGGGTCGAGGCGGCCGGCATCGATCGCCTGCTGCAGGCGTCCGAGATTGACCTCGTTGAGCTTGCGCGCAAATTTCACATTCTTGAAGCCGCGCTTGGGTAGGCGGCGGTGCAGCGGCATCTGGCCGCCTTCGAAGCCCTTGATGCGCACGCCCGAGCGCGCAGTCTGCCCCTTGCCGCCGCGGCCGCCGGTCTTGCCTTTGCCGGAGCCGATGCCGCGACCGATGCGCTTGCGCGTCTTGCGGGCGCCCGGCCGGCCGGCGAGTTCCTGAAGTTTCATCGTTTCGTCGCTCCTCGCATTGGCACACCTCCCCTCGCTGGCGGGAGGACAGGTTCATTTCTCCACCACCTCGACGAGATGCGACACTTTCGCGATCATGCCGCGCGTTTGCGGCGTATCGGGAAGTTCGGCGACGCGGCCGATCTTGTTGAGCTTGAGGCCGACGAGCGTCTCGCGCTGGCGGTGATGACGACGCATCGGGCTCCCCGTCTGCCGGACCTTGACGGTCCTGTCCGCGTTCTTTCCCGCATTCATCGCCTGCTCTCCCGGATGCGGCGCTCAATCGGCCGCTTGCTCGGCCTCGACGTCGCGGCGGCGCGCCTGCAGCGCCGACACCTTGATGTTGCGGCGAGCGGCGACCGCGCGTGGCGAATCCTGGTGCTTGAGCGCGTCGAAAGTCGCGCGTACCACGTTGTAGGGATTCGACGAGCCGATCGACTTCGCCACCACGTCCTGCACGCCCAGCGTCTCGAACACGGCGCGCATCGGGCCGCCGGCGATGATGCCGGTGCCGGGCGGCGCGGCGCGCAGATAGACGCGGCCGGCGCCGTGGCGACCGGCCACGTCATGATGCAGCGTGCGGCCTTCGCGCAGCGGCACCCGCGTCAGCGCCCGCTTGGCGGCATCGGTCGCCTTGCGGATCGCCTCTGGCACCTCGCGCGCCTTGCCGTGGCCGAAGCCGACCCGGCCCTTCTGATCGCCGACGACGACCAGGGCCGCGAAGCCGAAGCGCCGTCCGCCCTTCACCACCTTGGCGACGCGATTGATGTGGACGAGCTTGTCGACGAACTCGCCTTCCCGCTCTTCGGTTTTCCGCTCGCGTGATTCACGGGCCATGATGACCAGCCGTTTCGTTCATGCTTTTGCTCCGAGATGAGACGACAGACGACGGACGACAGAGGACGAATGGTTCCGCCATGCCGCTTACACCTGTCCATCGTCCGTCGCCCGTCCTCCGTCGTCAGAAATTCAGCCCGCCTTCGCGCGCGGCCTCGGCCAGCGCCTTGACGCGACCGTGGTAGAGATAGGCGCCGCGGTCGAACACCACGTCCTTGACGCCCTTTTCCATCGCCCGCTCGGCGATGAGCCGGCCCACCGCCTTTGCCGCGTCGATGCCGGCGCCGGTCTTCAGCGCCTCGCGCATCGCCTTTTCGAGCGAAGAGGCGGCGGCGAGCGTGACGCCATGGTCGTCGTCGATCAGTTGCGCGTAGATGTGCTTGGAGGAGCGGAATACGCAGAGCCGCTTGCGGCCATGCGCGGCGCGGCGCAAGGCACCGCGCACGCGCCCCTGCCGCCGCTCGATCCGGTCTTTGAGCTTGCTCATCGGCGGCTCCGCTACTTCTTCTTGCCTTCCTTGCGGAAGATACGCTCGGCGGCATATTTGATGCCCTTGCCCTTGTACGGCTCGGGCGGCCGGTAGGCGCGGATCTCGGCGGCGACCTGGCCGACTTTTTGCCGGTCGATGCCGCTGATCACGATCTCGACCGGGCGCGGCGTCGCAATAGTGATGCCCGCGGGGATCGGATAGACGATGTCGTGGCTGTAGCCGAGCGCGAGCTGCAGGTTCTTGCCCTGCACCGCCGCGCGGTAGCCGACGCCGTTGATCTCCAGCCGCCGCTCGAAGCCCTTCGTCACCCCGGCGATCAAGTTGGCGACCAGCGTGCGCGCGGTGCCCCATTGCGCGCGCGCGTGCTTGGTGTCGTTGCGCGGATCGACCTTGATCCGTCCGCTGTCAAGCTTGACCGTGACGTCGTCCGGCAGCACCGCCGAAAGCGCGCCCTTCGGCCCCTTCACCTTGACGGTCTGGCCGTCGATATCGGCGCTGATGCCCGCGGGGATCGCGACCGGTTTATTGCCGATGCGGGACATTGTTCGTCCGTTCCATCCGTTGCCTTCGTCCGCTTGCCGCGCCGCCCGGCCTAGAACACCGTGCACAGGACTTCGCCGCCCACATTGGCGTCGCGGGCCTCGTGGTCGGCCATGACCCCCTTGGGCGTGGAGACGATGGCGACGCCGAGGCCGTTGTTGACGCGCGGCAGGCTCCTGACCGATGTATAGACGCGGCGGCCGGGCTTGGAAATGCGCGCGATCTCGCGGATCACCGGCTCGCCGTCGGAATATTTCAGCTCGATCTCGATCTCCGCGCGCCCCTCGCGCTCGACCACTGCATAGCCGCGGATATAGCCTTCGCTCTTGAGCACTTCCAGCACGCGCTCGCGCAGCTTCGAGGCGGGACTTAAGACCTTGGCCTTGTTGCGCATCTGCGCGTTGCGGATGCGGGACAGAAGATCGCCGAGCGGATCGTTCATCGCCATCGCGCGCCTCCTCACCAGCTCGACTTCAGCAGGCCGGGGATCAGCCCTTTCGAGCCGAGTTCGCGGAGCGCGATGCGTGACAGTTTGTGCTTGCGGTAATAGCCGCGCGGCCGGCCGGTCACCGCGCAGCGGTTGCGCACGCGCGTGGCCGACGAGTTGCGCGGCAGCTCGGCGAGCTTCAGCGTCGCCGCGAAGCGTTCCTCGACCGGCTTCGACTGGTCGCGGGCGATCGCCCGAAGCCGCGCGCGGCGGCCGGAGAATTTCTTGGTCAGCCGGCGGCGCCGGTTGTTCTTCTCAATCGCACTCTTCTTCGCCATCTCGTTCTCCAAGCGGTTCCGCGTTTAAGGCTCGGCGGGCCTCACTGCCGGAACGGAAAATTGAACGCCGTCAACAACGCGCGCGCCTCCTCGTCGCTGCGCGCGGTGGTGCACACGGTGATGTCCATGCCCCAGATGTCGGCGACCTTGTCGTAGTCGATCTCCGGGAACACGATGTGCTCCTTAATGCCGAGCGTGTAGTTGCCGCGGCCGTCGAAGCTCTTCGGGCTCAGGCCGCGGAAGTCGCGCACGCGCGGCAGCGCGATATTGATGAGCCGGTCGAGAAACTCGTACATGCGCGC
>JASHRY010000069.1 GCA_030037105.1 Xanthobacteraceae bacterium | reverse complement strand
TGCTCGGCATCATGCAGCCGAGCCGGCGCACCTTCCCGGCCCGCAACATGGCGGTCACCGAAGCGGCGCTGATGCGGCGCGGGGCGAGCCAGCTCTACCTGTCGCTCGGCGATCCCAACCCCGACGGCAGCGTCGCCGTGCGCCTCTACTTCAAGCCCGAGGTCCTGCTGATCTGGCTCGGCGCCGCAATGATGTTCGTCGGCGGCGGACTTGCCCTCTCCGATCGCAGGCTCCGCGTCGGCTCGCCTAAACCCGCCCGTACCAGGGCCCAACTCTCCAACCCATCATCCGCAACGGCTCGATCCCAAGCGGCCCTGCCGGCGGCGGAGTGAATGCCGTGAACGTTCTGCGCGCTCTCATGCGGCCGATGACTCTTTTTTTCGGGCTCCTTTTGCTGCTCCCCGCTTCACTCCCGCTGCATGCCGTGGAGCCGAGCGAAATGCTGGCCGACCCCGCGCTCGAAGCGCGCGCCCGTGCGCTGTCCAAGGAGTTGCGCTGCATGGTGTGCCAGAACCAGTCGATCGACGATTCCGCGGCGCCGCTCGCGCACGATCTGCGCGTGCTGGTGCGCGAGCGGCTCAAGGCCGGCGACAGCGATGCGCAGATCATCAATTTTCTTGTCGCCCGTTACGGCGAATTCGTGCTGCTCAAGCCGCGTTTGTCCTGGCATACGGCCATATTGTGGGGTCTGCCGCCCGCCGTCCTCATCCTCGGGATCGTGATGATCGTCGTTGCGATCAGACGACGTCGAACGGTCCCGGCGGCGGAGACGGCGAACCTCACCGCGGCCGAGGAGACAAAGCTATCCGATCTCTTGCGCCGTGCTGGCTGAGGCCGCGCCCGGACGGGGCCCGCAAGAGCGTCATGAGTTTCATGACAACACCATGTTTCAACACGAGAATTCCATCGGGCGCGACATTACGAAGTTTTAATGCCGGAGACAGCGCGCCGTAAGGCGCGAGCCGCCAAATTGCGCGTTAAATGTCGGGGCCACAGGCACCTTCCGTTGCGAGACGGACAATCGGTTTGGAGACGGTAATGAACGACAACACACGACCCTCACGCCGCGCGCTATCCGCACGGCGGATTGCGCTTTTGGCGACGACGATCGCCGGTTTTGGCGCGGTGGCGGTTTTCACCCCTTATCTGACGCCCAAAGCCGATTTCTTTGCCGGTTCCGCGCAGGCACAAAATCTGTCGCAACAGGCTGAGCAGCTTGCGCAAAAGCCCGTAGGCTTTGCCGACATCGTGGAAAAGGTCAAACCCGCGGTGATCTCGGTAAGGGTGAAGATGGAGCGGCCGGCTAATGCCGGGTTGAGCAATGAGGATCTTCCGTTCCCCCCGGGCTTCCCGTTCGAGCGCTTCTTCCGTCGCTTCGGCATGCCCTACAACGGGGAAGGCGGCCACGAGGTCATCACCGGCCAGGGTTCCGGCTTCTTCATTTCGCCCGACGGCTATGCCGTGACCAACAATCACGTGGTGCAGAACGCCGAGAAGGTGCAGGTCACGACCGACGCCGGCAAAACGTATTCCGCCAAAGTTATCGGCACCGATTCGCGCACCGACCTCGCTTTGATCAAGGTCGACGGCAAGGACTTCCCGTACGTGAAGTTCGCCGACAAGACGCCGCGGATCGGCGACTGGGTTCTCGCGGTCGGCAATCCGTTCGGGCTTGGCGGCACCGTGACCGCCGGCATCGTCTCGGCCCGCGGCCGCGATATCGGCGCCGGACCCTATGACGATTTCATCCAGATCGACGCCCCGGTCAACAAAGGCAATTCCGGCGGCCCAAGCTTCGACGTGGACGGCAATGTCATCGGCGTCAACACCGCCATCTTCTCGCCCTCCGGCGGCTCCGTGGGTATCGCCTTTGACATCCCCGCCGATACGGTCAAGACCGTGATCGCGCAGCTACGCGATAAGGGCAGTGTCACCCGCGGCTGGATCGGCGTGCAGATTCAGACCGTGACTCCCGATCTCGCCGATAGCCTCGGCTTGAAGAAGGCCGCCGGTGCGCTGGTCTCCGAGCCGCAACCTGACAGTCCCGCGTCCAAAGCCGGCATCGAGAGTGGCGACGTCATCACCTCGGTGGACGGCATGTCCGTGCGCGACGCGCGCGAACTGGCGCGCCGGATCGGCACAATGGCTCCGGGCGCCACGGTCAAGCTCGGCCTGATCCGCAAAGGTGAGGAGAAGACCGTGACGCTGACGTTGGGCAAGATGCCCAGCGAGAAGCAGATCGCGAACATGCAGCGCGAAGTGCCCGACGACGATATGCCGAAGCTCGGGCTCACGCTTGCGCCCAGCGACGATACCGATTCCGATACCAAGGGCGTAGTCGTCACCGCCATCGACCCGAACGGCGTCGCCGCCGATCACGGTTTTCATGTCGGCGATGTCATCCTCGACGTTGGCGGCAAAGCCGTCTTCAATCCGGCCGATGTTCGCAGTGAGATCAAGAAGGCGCGCAAGGAGGGCAAGCACACGCTGTTGTTTCGAGTGAAGTCGAGCGAGGGCATGCGCTTCGTCGCTCTTCCGCTCGGCAACGCTTGACAGAATGGGGCGATCCGCCGGCATCCGTCGCCCCCGCTGGCGGGCCTACCCCTGGGGACGGGTCGCAAGGCCCGTCCCCCCCGAACACCAACTCTGCCTCCCGGCATCCGTCGCCCCCGCCGGAGCGGAGTCGGTCGAGGGGTGGCGGGCGTGATCGCTCGCCACCCCTTCATGTTATCCGCGCCGGTGCGTGATCCGGGCGCATCGGCGGCGGCCGATATTGCCGCGCGACTTTTGCGGGACGATATAATTTGACGCTGGAGCGTGATCTTTTCGGAGAACCGGTTTCCATTTTTCCGGATCATGCGCCAAGCGGCTTCCTGAGCACGGCGGCGACCATGCGCCTTCTCATCATCGAGGACGACCGCGACGCGGCCGATTATCTGGTCAAGGCGTTCCGCGAGGTCGGCCACGTCGCTGATCGGGCGACTGACGGTGAGGAGGGGCTGGCGCTGGCGCTCGACGGCCAATACGACGTTTTGATCGTCGATCGCATGCTGCCGAAGCTCGACGGATTGTCGATTATCGCCAGCTTGCGCGCCAAATCCGTCGAGACGCCGGCGCTCATCCTCTCTGCGCTCGGCCAGGTCGACGATCGGGTCACGGGGCTGCGCGCCGGCGGCGACGATTACCTTGCGAAGCCCTATGCGTTCTCGGAATTGCTGGCACGCACCGAGGTGCTGGCCCGCCGGCGAGCCAGTCGCGGCGAGGAGACCGTCTATTGCGTCGGCGATCTCGAGCTTAATCGACTCTCGCACGAGGTGAGTCGCGCTGGGCAGGAGCTGCAATTGCAGCCGCGCGAATTCCGCTTGCTCGAATATTTGATGCGGCACGCCGGCCAGGTCGTCACCCGTACCATGCTGCTTGAGAACGTCTGGGATTATCATTTCGACCCGCAGACCAACGTGATAGACGTGCACATTTCCCGTTTGCGTTCCAAGATCGACAAGGGCTTCGCGCAGCCGCTGCTGCATACAGTGCGCGGCGCCGGTTACATGATCCGTAACGGCGCGCGATAGCTTGCATTTGTCCCGAATGCCGCCCGCGAAAGGAAAGCCGGATCTTCTCAGTCACGGCTCTCGGTGGCGGATGGCGCGTTGTCCACTGCAACGTTTCGCGCGTCGGATTCGCCGAGAACGCCGGCGGCGTAAAGCGCTTCGATCCTGGCATCGGCAATGCCCCAGTCCGCGAGGGCGGGCCGGGTTCCTTCGCCGCGGGCTTGCGGCGGCGTCGGTCGGCCGGCCGGCGTCCGGCTGAAGCGCGGCGCCGGTGCCGGCTGCACCACGCCGTCGATGTCGATGAAGGAGCCGCGGGCGAGGTTGTGGGGATGATGCGGCGCTTCCTCCATGGTCAGGACCGGCGCAAAGCAGGCGTCCGTTCCTTCGAGCAACGCGCACCATTCGTCTCTGCTTCGCGTCTTGAACAGGGTTTCGAGTTTGCCGCGCAGTTCGTCGCCGTCGTCGATGGTGTAGGGCAGCCCCAGCCGCTCGAATAGCACCTTGCGGAACTTGAGCTCGATCGGCGCGACCGCCACGTAGCGGCCGTCGGCGCATTCGTAGACGTCGTAGATCGCCGATCCGGAATCGAGCAGATTTTTTCCGCGCTTGAGGCTGTGCAGCCCCGCTGCGTGCAGGCCGTAAAAGATCGCCATCAGCGAGCCGGTGCCTTCGCTCATCGCCGCGTCCACGATCTGCCCCTTGCCCGACCGCTGCGCTTCGATGATGGCGCAGGCCATGCCGAAGGCGAGGTAAAGGGCGCCGCCGCCGAAATCCGCCACCAAGTTCAAAGGCGGCGTCGGCTTCGATCCGGCGCGACCGATGGCATGGAGCGCCCCGCTCAAAGCGAGGTAGTTGAGGTCGTGGCCGGCCGCCTGCGCGAGCGGACCCGTTTGCCCCCAGCCGGTGACCCGGCCGTAAACGAGTCGCGGGTTGCGCGCGAGCACCACGTCCGGGCCGAGGCCGAGGCGCTCCATCGTGCCCGGCCGGAAGCCTTCGATCAGGGCGTCGGCCTTGCCGATGAGATCGAGCGCCAGCGCGCGCCCGTCCGGATGTTTCAGGTCGACGGCCACGGAAGGACGCGAGCGTTCAAGCAGGGCAAAACGCGTCGGCACGTCCAGGCCGAGCCCGCTCGGCGTCAGCCGATCCACTCGGACGACGTTGGCGCCCAGGTCGGCGAACAACATTGCCGCCATCGGCGCGGGCCCGATGCCCGCGAATTCGATGATGCGAATGCCCACGAGAGGTCCCATCATCGGCATCCTGATCACGCTCCGGAGTTGAGTTCAGAGCAAACCGAACCCGAGAAACGCGACGCCGCTCATGATCGCCGCCACGCCGAAAGCCAGCGCGAATGATGTATCCCCACCCGGCATCAGCTTTTCGGCGGTAGCATAGACGATACGCCTCCTTCGCAGGTGCCGGTGGAGGGATCGGCGCCGAACACGCACGGCCGGCCGATGTTGCAACTGCACAGGTCGAACCCCGTCGCCCTTTAGTCGCCAATCTGGAATGGCCGGCGCCTGCTCGTCCATGTCCGCCTCCGTTACTAAACTTTCTTGTTTTTCATTGGCGTCCAGGCCGCTACTCTGGCAGAGGATCAGGCAAAGAGGAGAGTGCGCCTGACTTCTTGTCAACAGGCAGGCGCATTTTCATCTTCGGCCCGGTGATCGCAATGACCTCGAGCAACGCGGAATCCTTCATCGTCGCGCGCGATTTTCTCATTCGCCATCGCGAGGACTATGCCGCCGCCTTCCGGGATTTCCAGTGGCCCAAGCTCGGCCGTTTCAACTGGGCGCTGGATTATTTCGACGAGATGGCGCGCGGCAATACGCGGCCGGCGCTGTGGCTCACCGAGGAGGGCGCGGCCGAGACCAAGCTCTCTTTCGCGGAGTTGAGCGAGCGCTCGAACCGCATCGCCAACCATTTTCGCGGTCTTGGCGTGCGCGGCGGCGATCGTATCCTGCTCATGCTCGGCAACGTCGTGGCGTTGTGGGAATGCATGCTGGCGGCGATGAAGCTCGGCGCCGTCATCGTGCCGGCGACAACGCTTCTCACCCGCAACGATCTCGCCGATCGCTTCGCGCGCGGGCGCATCCGCCACGTCGTCGCCGGCGCCGACGCCGCGGCGAAATTCGCCGACTTGCCCGGAGACTATACCCGCATCGTCGTCGGCGGCGCCGTATCCGGCTGGACCGCGTTCGAGGAGGGTTACAAGGCGTCCGCGCAGTTCGTTCCGGAGCGCGAGACGCGCGCCGAGGATCCGCTGCTTCTCTATTTCACCTCCGGGACCACGGCGACGCCCAAGCTCGTGTTGCATAGCCATCAGAGCTACCCGGTCGGGCACCTTTCGACCATGTATTGGCTCGGACTGCGGCCCGGCGACGTGCATCTCAACATCTCGTCTCCGGGCTGGGCCAAGCATGCATGGAGCTGTTTCTTCGCGCCGTGGAATGCGCAAGCGACGGTCTTCATTGTCAATCAGCAGCGGTTCAATGCGCGCGGCCTGCTCGACGCGATCGTGCGCTGCGGCGTAACCACCTTTTGCGCGCCGCCCACCGTTTGGCGAATGCTGATCCAGGAGGATCTCGCCGCTTGGCCGGTCCGGCTCAAGGAACTCACCAGCGCCGGCGAGCCGCTGAATCCCGAGGTCATCGAGCGCGTCAAGGCCGCCTGGGGCCTCGTGATCCGCGACGGCTACGGCCAGACCGAGACCTCGGCATTGGTCGGCAACACGCCCGGACAAAAGCTCATGCCCGGCTCGATGGGCCGGCCGCTGCCGGGCTTTCGCGTCGCGCTGCTCGATGCCGCCGGCGCGCCGCAGCGGGAGGGCGAGATTTGTCTCATGCTCGCGCCGCGGCCGACCGGACTCATGCGCGGCTACCAAAGCGACGATGGCGGCGTCCTTTCGATCGACGATTCCGTGTACCGCACCGGCGATGTCGCCACGATCGATGACGAGAATTACTTGACCTATGTCGGCCGCGCCGACGACGTGTTCAAATCGTCCGACTATCGGATCAGCCCGTTCGAGCTTGAGAGCGCGTTGATCGAGCATCCGGCAGTGGCCGAAGCCGCGGTGGTGCCGGCGCCCGATCCGATACGGCTGGCGGTGCCCAAGGCCTTCCTTGCGCTCGCGCCCGGCCACGCGCCGGATCGCGCCACCGCGCTGTCGATCTTCCGGCACTGCCGCGTTGCGCTCGCTCCCTTCAAGCGGGTGCGGCGTCTGGAGTTCGGCGAGTTGCCGAAAACGATCTCCGGCAAGATCCGCCGCGTCAAGTTGCGCCAGGCGGAGGCGGCCGGGGCGCTCGGCGGAGACCGCGCGGCGGGCGAATTCCGGGAGGAGGATTTCTCCGAGAGCGAATTGCGCCCGCAGCCTGAGAGTATCGATCCGTGACGGCGCTCGGCAAACTCCTGCGCACGACCGCGTTCCAGTTGACGCTCGCCTATCTGCTGATCTTCGTCCTGTTCGCGGTCTCGCTGCTCGGCTATTTCGCGCTCAACACGCGCCGGCTCATCACCGAGCAGATCACGCGCACGGTCAATTCGGACATTGCCCGCCTGCGCGCGCAATACGAACACAACGGCATCAGGGGGTTGGTGATCATCCTCGATCTGCGCGCGCGGCGTCCGGGCTCGAGCGTCTATCTTGTTGCCACGCCGAACGGCGAGGCGCTCGCCGGCAATGTCGGCGCCTTGGAGCCGGGCACGCTCGACCGTCCGGGCTGGCGCGAAACCTCCTATCGCCGCATCGAGGCGCGGGACGATGTCGAGCATCGCGCGCTGGTGCACGTCGTGGAGCTGCCAGGCGGCTTCCGGCTGCTGGTCGGGCGCGATCTCGAGGAGCGCGAGCGAATTTACAGCATTATCGGCAACGCCGGGCGTTGGTCGTTTGCGCTCGTCGTCGTGCTCGGGCTTGCCGGCGGATTCTTCGTCAGCCGCCGGGTGCTCAAACGCATCGATGCGATGACCGGCACGGCACAGACGATCATGGCCGGCGATCTCGGCGGCCGCTTGCCCATCGCCGGAACGGGCGACGAACTCGACCGCCTCGCCGAGCACGTCAACGCCATGCTCGAGCGCATCGAGGCGCTGATGCGCGGCCTCAAGGAGGTCTCCGACAACATCGCCCACGATCTGAAGACGCCGCTGACGCGGTTGCGCAATCGCTGCGAGCAGGCGCTACGCGCCGGCACCAGCGCCGACAGCGTCGGCGATTACCGCGCGGCGCTGGAGGCTACGATCGCCGAATCCGACGAGCTCATCCGCACCTTCGACGCGCTCTTGATGATCGCGCGCGCCGAATCCGGGCAGGCGCGCGACAATATGACCGAATTCGACGCCGCCGAGGTCGCCCGCGACGTGGGCGAGTTGTATGAGCCGCTTGCCGAGCAGAAGGGGCTGGCGCTGACGATCGATGCGCCGGCCGTGGCGCCGGTGCGTGGCAATCGTGAGCTGGTGAGTCAGGCGTTGGCGAACCTCGTCGACAACGCCATCAAATATGCCGGGCCGGAGGCGAGCAAGATGAATGGCGTGCCCGCCGAGATCGTGGTCAAGGCCGGCAACGAAGGCGAGCGGATCACGCTCTCGGTGGCCGATCGCGGCCCCGGCATTGCCGCGGCCGACCGCGGCCGCGTCGTCGAGCGCTTCGTGCGGCTCGAGCAAAGCCGTTCCGAGCCGGGCTCGGGATTGGGTCTGAGCCTTGCCGCGGCCGTGGCGCGTCTGCACGGCGGCGAACTGAAGCTGGAAGACAATGATCCCGGGTTGAAGAGCGTCATCGCCCTGCCGCGCACCGGACCGGCGGCGGCGTGATGCGGCGGCCTGCGGCCGACAGGCGGCCGAAACAAAACCTTGCCGAGGCGGCGTTGGTCCGCCAACTTGCCTCCTCCCAACCCTCCGTTCGCGGGCAAGGGTTGGGCGTGGGAGTACCGGCGCGGGCGGCGACGGGCGTTGCCGATCGCTTGGCCGAATGGCTCGCCGCGTTGCCGCCGAGCGCCGCCGCCAAGGCGCTCAAATCGCTGGTCAAGGAGCACCCGCCGCTCGCGGATTTGCTCGGCAATATCGTCGAGGCGGCGCCTTACCTGCGTGACCTCGCTGGCGCGAGCCCGGCGCGCTTCGTCCGCCTGCTCACGCGCGATCCCGAGAAGGAGCTTGCGGCGCTTCTCGCGCGTCTGCGCCGCGCCGCTGCCGCGGCGCAGACGCGTGATCCGCTGATGCGCGTTCTCCGCCGCATGAAGGCCGAGGCGGCGCTCCTCGTCGCGCTCGCCGATATCGGCGGCGTGTGGCCGCTCGCGCGCATCACCGCCGCGCTCACCGATGTGGCCGAGACTGCACTCGGCGCCGCGGTGCGCCATCTCCTGCGCGACGCCGCGGCCCGCGGCAAGCTCGCTGCGCCCGATCCGCGCGATCCCGAAGCGGGCTGCGGCCTGATCGTGCTGGCGATGGGCAAAATGGGCGCCCGCGAGCTCAACTTCTCCAGCGATATCGATCTCATGATCTTCTTCGATCCGCGCGCGCCGGCGCTGCCGGCGAACGTCGAGCCGGCGCCGTTCTTCGTGCGGTTTGCGCGTGATCTCGTGAAGTTGCTGCAGGAGCGCACGGCCGACGGTTACGTTTTCCGCGTCGATTTGCGGCTGCGCCCCGATCCATCCTCAACCCAGATCGCGATCTCGACCGAAGCCGCGCTCGATTATTACGAGAGCCGGGGACAGAACTGGGAGCGCGCGGCGCTCATCAAGGCATGGCCAAGTGCCGGCGATCTCGCCGCCGGCGACAAGCTCATCCGCGATCTCTCGCCCTTCCTGTGGCGCAAATATCTCGATTACGCGGCCGTGGCCGACGTCCACGCCATGAAGCAGCAGATCCATGCGTATCGGGGCCATGGCGAAATCGCGGTCGAAGGCCACAACATCAAACTCGGCCGCGGCGGCATCCGCGAGATTGAGTTTTTCGTGCAGACTCAACAGCTCATCGCCGGCGGTCGGCACGGCGAATTGCGCGGGCGGGCCACCGTGGCGACGCTCGCCGCGCTCGCCGCCGGCGGCTGGATCGACGCCGCCGCGCGCGACGAGCTTATTGCGGCCTATGATTTCTTGCGCCGCACCGAGCACCACCTGCAGATGGTGGCCGACGAACAGACCCATACCCTGCCGTCAGATCCCGTCGCGCTCGACCAATTCGCCCGCTTTCTCGGCTTTCCCGGCCGCGACGATTTCGCCGCGGTCCTGCTCGCGCATTTGCGGGCGGTCGAGCGGCATTATGTGCGGCTGTTCGAACGCGCACCGGACCTGCTTGCGCAGCAGCAGAATCTTTCGTTTGCGTCGCCGCAGGGCGAAAGCGAGACACTGGATCGGCTGGCGGAAATGGGCTTCCGCCGGCCGCAGGAAATTGCCGCCGCGGTCCACCGCTGGCGCGCGGCCACCTACCGCGCGTTGCGCGGCGAGCAGGCGCGGGCTAACCTCGTCGATCTTTTACCGGTCATCATCGATCAATTTGCGCGCGCGGAAAATCCGGATGCCGCTTTCGCCGCCTTCGATCAATTCCTGGCCGGCCTGCGTGCCGGCGGACGCTTCTTCTCGCTGCTGCGACAAAATCCCGATCTCATTCGCTTCATCGCCTTGACGCTCGGCGCCGCTCCGCGGCTCGCCGACATTCTGGCGCAGAACCCGCACGTCATCGATTCGCTGATCGACCCGAGCTTCTTCGGCGCGGCGCCCGACGAGCAGCGCCTCGAAGCCGAGCTTGCGGCCGCGCTCGGCGAGGCGCGCGGCTACGAGGACGTGCTCGACGCCATCCGCCTGTTCGGCCAGGAACGCATGTTCCTGATCGGCGCGCGCATCCTTTCCGGTTCGGTTGCGGCCGAGCAGGCCGGCGCGGTGTACGCGCGGCTCGCCGACGTGCTCATCCGTGCGGTGCACGCTCGCGTGGCAGCGGATTTTGCCGCTGTGCACGGCCGCATCCGTGGCCAAGAAACCGCGATCCTGGCGCTCGGCCGACTCGGCGCGCGGGAGATGACCGCAAATTCCGATCTCGACCTCATCGTCGTCTACGATTTCGACGCCGAGCACCCGAACTCCGACGGCGGGCGCACGCTCTACGGCGCCCAATATTTTGCGCGCTTCACCCAGCGCCTGATCAGCGCGCTCACGGTGAAGACCAATTACGGCATGCTCTATCCGGTCGACATGCGGCTGCGCCCTTCCGGCCGCTCCGGTCCGCTGGCAACGCAAATCGACGGCTTCATCGAGTACCAGGAACGTGAGGCCTGGACCTGGGAGCACATGGCGCTGACGCGTGCGCGTGTCGTCTCCGGATCGCCGGCCTTTTCCGCGCGCGTCGAGGCGGCGATCCACGACGTGCTCTGCCGCAAGCGCGACCGGCGCGCGATCGCCGAGGACGTTGTCGAAATGCGGGCGGCGATCGCCGAGGAGAAGGGCGACGCCGATCCCTGGGACCTCAAATACGCCGCGGGCGCGCTCGTCGACATCGAGTTCATCGCCCAATATCTCCAGCTCATGCACGCCGCGGCGACGCCGGAGATTCTCGACGTCTCGACGGAGCGGATGCTGGAAAAGGCGGCGCGTCTTGGCGTGATTGCGGCCGCGGACGCCGCCGTGCTGCGGCCCGCGGTGCGGCTTTATCACGACCTCACGCAGGTTCTCCGCCTCTGCCTGCCAGGCAAGTTCGACCCGCAGGCGACGGGCGCCGGCGTCCTCGGTCTCCTCGCCCATGCCGCCGACCTTCCCGATTTTCCCGCGCTGGAGGCGCATGTGAAGGAAACGCAGCGTCAGGTGCGTCAGTGTTTCGTGCGGATTCTGGGGAAGGGCCCGCGTCCTGATCCATCGTCCTGAGCCGCGCGGCGGGCAATTCAGGGTGACGGAAACCAGCGTATTTTCGCCCTCCGACACTCCCGCGACCATGGGGCCGCGCAATCCGATCGCATTGAATCGGATTGCGCGCTAGAGCAGATTCCGGTTGATTTCACGCATAGCCTGCATGCCTGAAATAGTTTGAAGCTTCGC
>JASHRY010000010.1 GCA_030037105.1 Xanthobacteraceae bacterium | reverse complement strand
CGCACGCCGGCGGCGGCTTCGCTCGCCTCGTCAAGGGCCCGGGCGCGGAAAACATCGAGCAGCGTGGCGAAACGGCCGAGCCGGGCGCGCAGGTCGACGATGCCGTCGCCGACCACCGCGCCGAAGCCCGGCCGGCCGCGCAGATTGTAGCTTGCAAGCCGCATGGCGCGTCTCCGCCGGCCCCGCGAGCGAACCGGCGCCTTCCGCATATTCCGCGCGATGTGTTAGAAGTCGGCGTCGAAACCGTCAACGGCGGCCGGGTATGCCGATCCGCGATCCCGTTTCCGCTCCGCCCTTCAACATCGTGCGCGCAAGCCACGTCGAACTCGGCGTGCGCGACCTCTCCCGCTCGCGCGCCTTCTACGTCGATTGCCTCGGGCTCCTGGTCAGCGACGAAACCGCGGACGCGCTCTATCTGCGCGGCGTCGAGGAACGCAACCACCACTCGATCGTGCTGCGGCGCTCGCGCGCGAACGAGGCGCGCGCGCTCGGCTTCAAGCTCGCAAGCGAAGAGGACCTCGACCGCGCCGCGTTCTGGTTCGGCCGCCGCAACCTGCCGACCGCGTTCCCGGAGCTGCCGTACCAGGGCCGCACCCTGCGCACCGCCGACATTTTCGGCACGCCCATCGACCTCTACGCGCGGATGGACCGCGCCGAATGCATGCTGCAGAAATATGCCGCGCATCGGGGCGCGCGCATCCAGCGCATCGATCATCTCAATTGCTTCACGCCGGACGTGCAGGCGAGCTACGACTTCTACCGCGAACTCGGCTTCCGCCTCACCGAATACACCGAGACCGACGGCGAGGATGCCAGGCTCTGGGCGGTATGGCTGCAACGCAAGGGCAACGTGCACGACCTCGCCTTCACCAACGGGCTCGGACCGCGGCTGCATCATGTCGGCCTGTGGACGACGGGCGCGCTCGACATCATCCACATCTGCGACGTGATGGCGAGCAGCGGCTATCTCGCCAACATGGAGCGCGGGCCGGGCCGGCACGGCATATCCAACGCCTTCTTCCTCTATGTGCGCGATCCCGACGGCCATCGCGTGGAGCTGTTCACCTCCGACTATCTCGCCGTCGATCCCGATCACGCGCCGATCCGCTGGTCGCTGACCGACCCGCGCCGGCAAACCCTGTGGGGCCAGCCGGCGCCGGCGTCGTGGTTCGAAGAA
This sequence comes from Xanthobacteraceae bacterium, assembly GCA_030037105.1. The sequence continues at coordinate 2,483 of JASHRY010000010.1, read as the reverse complement.
GGCTCGGCGTTCTCCGGCGTCGCGCCACGCGCGCCGGTTCTGGCGGCGCAGCCGATCGTGGCGATGTAATCCGCCTCTTTCATCCCGCCCCGAGAAGCGCGGGATACGCTCACCCGGCCGCCTGGCGGTGCGAGATTTCGACGACGCGGGCACGCGTGGCGAGCGCATCGACCAGCGCCTCGGCCTTGGCCCTGTTCGCCGCATCGAGATTGGCGTCCCATTCGTCGAACAGATAGACCTGCGCGTCGGTCGAATCGACGATCTCCTCGAGCGACTTGAGCTGGCGCTCGCCGGTGGAGAAGCCGGGCTTGTTGTCGATCGATGCGGCGACGACGACCGGCTCGTCCTCGGCGTCGCCTTCGGCATCGACCGGGACCACGCCGTCGGTGAACTTGAAGGCGAGCCGGTCCGACGGCGGCCAATAATAGGCGCGCTTCCTCATCTCGGTCTTGAGGCTCGCCAGAAGCGAGGACTTGCCGGCGCCGTTGGCGCCGCGGATGTTGACGCGGCCGGTCGGCTGCGCCAGCACGATGCGCAGCGCGTCGTTCAGCGAGGAGACGACGTTGGCGTCCTCGCCCTCGCGCAGCACCAGCCGATCGAATTTGATGCGCTCCTCGAACGCCGCGTCGGGCTCCGGCTGCATGTTGGCAGCGACGCCGCCGAAGCGCGTCCACACGGCGATGAAATCGTTCCAGCCGGTGGCGAGCAGATGCAATTCGTAGGTCATCTCGATCTGCCGCGGCAGCGTCGTCGCCAGCGCGATCAGCAACGCCATGTCGCCCATGTTGCGTACCGCGACCGCGGCCATGGCGGCGAAGACGATGACGAGGCTGACGATGCCGCTCATCGCGCTCATGCCTTCGCGGGCCACGATGGCGCGGATCTGGGCGCTCAGCGCTTCGCGCAGCCGGCGCTTGAAGCCGGCGAGCCAGAGCCGCAGATTGTAGCCGTTGCCGCTGAAGACGTTGTCCCAGGCGGTGTAGCCTTGCGCGGTCACGCGGTTGTTCATGCGCTGGTTTTCCAGATACGTGCGCGCGATCGGTTTCTGCAGCGCCCATTGCATCAGCAGCAGCGCCGCGAACGCGCCGACATAGGCGAACGGCAGGCCGGCGTCGATCTCGACGCCCAGCACCAGCGCGTTGAATACCAGCCCGAGAAAGAGCTTCAGCGCGAATTCGAGCTCGTACATCACGGTGAAGAAGCACTGGAACGCCTCGCCGGTCAGGAACGGCTCGACTTGCTCGCGCGCCGGCTTGTCGCCGAACAGCTTGGCATTGCCGCGGTTCTCGCGCGCGAAACGCAGCATGAATTTGCCGAAGCCGCGATAGCCGGCACGCTCGGCGAAGATCCAACTGACGACGCCGACGACATAGGCGGCCGACTGCGCGGCCAGGATCCAGATGAGATCGGCGAGCAGGAACTGGTTGGCGGCGACTTTGCGCCCGGCATTGATCACGAACCAGGTGGTCGCGGCGGTGAGCATCGCTTCCGCCACCATCAGGACCAGCATCGCGAACAGCGCGGGCGAGATGAGATATTTCGCCAGCTCCAGACGTAAAATCTGCTTTCGTTTCATGGCCGGCCCGGAAAGAGAAGGTTGAAGCGCCATGCCGAGTCGCGCGTCTCACGGCATCCTAATGCGCTGCGATCGCACAGGGCACTGTCAATCAGAAATACAAGCAGATTCAATATCTTGGCGCCGATCTCACCTCACCGGAACGCCGCCGGCGCCAAGTCCGCTTCCAGCTTGCCGATATTCTGGAACAGTCGCGCCGTCGCCAGCCGCAGGAAGTAGAAGCCGAACGCCGGGTTCTGGTAATAGAGCTGCTCGACCTGCTCGTAGGTGATCGACAGCGCCGCGCCGTCCTCGATGCATTCGAGCGTCGCCGTGCGCCGATTGTCGGGCGCGAGCATGGCGAGCTCGCCCACGACCTGACCGGGCGGGACCTCGATGCCGAGTTCGATCAGTCGATATCGTCCGGTCACGATGCAGAACATCTCTTTGGCCGGCTCGCCCTTGGCGAACAGAATGTCTCCCTTCCTGAACTCCCGGCTGGTCATGAACGGCTTGAGCCAATCCATCGAGGTGTCGCCGCGGATCGCGTCGCGCACGACGGTCGCGCCGTCGTCGGGCACGCGCAGGCGCACGGCGCCCGTCCGCTCCGGGCTGCCGCGGAAGCCGCGATCGGCGCCGTGGCGCTGCTTGTATGCCTGCACGTCCTCCGCGGTCGCGTCGCTGCGGTAGGCGGCGCCGCTCGCGAGCAGGCTCTGCAGCGCCTCCTGGTGTCGCGCCGCGCGCTCGCTCTGGAAGATCGGCCCCTCGTCCCAGGGCAGCTGCAGCCAGCGCAGCGCGTCCAGGATCTGCTGGACGTTCTCCGGGGTCGAGCGCTCGCGGTCGGTGTCCTCGATCCGCAGCACGAGCGCTCCGCCCGAGCCTTTCGCGAGCAGCCAGTTGAAGAGCGCGGTGCGGGCGCCGCCGATGT
>JASHRY010000068.1 GCA_030037105.1 Xanthobacteraceae bacterium | reverse complement strand
TTTACGAAGAGCTTGCGAGAACCTTTCATCCGTTTTCGAATCTGAACCTTCTTACCGCGTCGCGAAGTCGAAGCCTGTCGGCAGAGCAGTGAATCATACCGCGTTTGCCCCGGCGCGTCAGCCAAGCTCGCGGCGCAGAGTGAGGGCGGTTGCGCCGCCCTCGTAATAACCTTGGCGCCGGCCGACCTCGTGAAATCCGGCCCGTTGGTAGAGCCGGCGGGCGGGTGCATTCCGCTCGCCGACTTCGAGGAAGACGGTGCGCGTGCCGAGGCCGGCCAGACGGCGCAGATGCAGATCGAGCAACGGGCGCGAAAGGCCGCGTCCGCGCCAAGCCGGCGCGATCGCGATCGACAGGATCTCCGTTTCGTCGGCGGCCATGCGCGACAGGACGAAGCCGATCGTCGTCCGGCCGACGGTCGCCCGGTGGGCGACGACGGCGCGGTCGATGAGCAGCCGATGAATCTCATCCTCGCCCCAGCCGCGCTGGAACGAGGCGGCGTGCACGCTGGCGATCCCGACCGCGTCGCGCTGCCGTGCCTCGGCGAAGGTCGGCTCGGCTTGGGCGAGGAGGCGCGTGACGAAGTTCATCATCGGCGCGGAAGCTGAGCCGCGTTTTGCGGTTGTGCGTCGGGCGGACGCAGATATTGCGGTTTCGGCGGCGACTGTCCGTCCGCCGTGTCGGCGCCGAGACGCGCGACCCAGGCGATATCGGGCGCCGGGCGCGCCTCGACGAAGGCGGGCGCGGCGCCGGCTTGCCGGAGCGCGGCAGCGATCGATTGCGCCGCCGAACCGACGATGCCAGCCGGTGCGTCGCAGGCCGCTTGCACCGCTTCGCGCAACTGCGCCAAGCGCGGCGGCGTGCGCGGGCGCCCGCCGGGATCGAAAACCTGCAGGTAGACGTGCTCATGCCGCGCGTCGACGGCGGCGACCACGGGAAGCTTGTGGTTGGCGTTCATATGGGGCGCCGCATAGGCGGCGAGCGTCGATAGGCCGACGGCCGGCTTTTCCGCCGCTAGCGCAATGCCGCGCGCCGCCGCGATGCCGACCCGCAAGCCGGTGAAGCTGCCGGGTCCGGTCGTGACCGCGACGCGATCGAGATCGGCAAAATCAAGGCCCGCATGCTCCATCACCCGAGCGAGGAGCGGTATCAGCGCTTCGGCGTGACCGCGCCTCATCGGCAGGCTTTCGCTGGAGATAATGCCGCCCTGCCCGGTATCGAGCACGGCAGCCGAACACGCCGCCAGCGCCGTGTCGATGGCGAGCACGCGCATCGCCCGTCACGCCGCCGATGGCGGCCGCTTACACCGGCCGGACTTCGGTGACATCGGGGATGAAATGGCGCAGCAGATTCTGGATGCCGTGCCGCAGCGTCGCCGTCGATGAGGGGCAGCCGGAGCACGCGCCCTTCATGTTGAGGTAAACGACGCCGTCCCTGAAGCCGCGGAAGGTGATGTCGCCGCCGTCATTGGCGACCGCCGGTCGCACCCGCGTTTCGATCAGCTCCTTGATGGTGGCAACGGTCTCGGCGTCGGCCGCATCGAAAAATTCATCGACGACGCTTTCACCGGCGGCGGCGATGAGCGGCGCGCCCGACATGAAATGTTCCATGATGGCGCCGAGGATCATCGGCTTGAGCTGCTGCCACTCGCCGGCGCTCTTGGTCACGGCGATGAAGTCGGAACCGAAGAACACCCCGCTGACGCCGGCAATATCGAACAGCCGCTGGGCAAGCGGCGACTGCGCCGCCGCCTCCTTGTCGCGCAGGTCGAGCGCGCCGCCTTCGAGCACCGCCCGTCCGGGCAGGAATTTCAAGGTCGCCGGGTTCGGCGTCGCCTCGGTCTGGATGAACATCGGGCCCTCCGTCATCGCTCCCCGGCCGTTCTTCGGCCGGGCCGTGACCTCTCTTAAACGCGGTCCATTAATCCAGTCTAATACGTGGCGAATTTCGTCGGAAGTTCAAGTGCCGGAGCTTACGACAGCGCGTCGATCTCCTCGTCGGTGAGGTGGCCGGGCACGATCGCCACCGGGATCGGATAGTCGCCGGCGGTCCGGCCGATCGTGGTTACCAGCGGACCCGGCCCCTCCGATCCGACGCCGGCGGCGAGAACGAGAATGAAGATGTCCTCGTCCTCGTCGATGAGGCGAAGAATTTGCTCCATGCTGTCGCCTTCGCGCGCCACGCATTCGGGCGTGACCCCGGCGATGCTCTTGGCGCGCGCGGCGTATTTGCCGAGCTGGGCGTCGGCGTCCTCGTGCGCCTCCGCGCGCATGATGTCGGCGACGCCGAGCCATTGCTGGCTGGCATCGTGCGTTTCGACCACGCGCAGCATGACGACGTTGCCGCCGATGCGCGCGGCGCGCCGACTCGCGAAATAGACGGCGCGGTCGCACTCCTCGGTGTCGTCAATCACGACCAGAAGCTTCGGCTTGTGGCCGGCCTCGTAGCTGCGGCGCTTGCGGGGCATGGGATTTCTTCCGGGAGCGCGGGATATCGTCCTGCGGTTTCATCGTCGGCGTTACGGTCAAGGCTGCACGCGAGCGACGCGACGCCACAAACGGCGGATGCTGCCACGACGCCGCGGCGTCGCACAAGTTGACTTTAAATCCGCGGCCTTGCGCTGATCGAACCTACGAGCGCACGAAACCGACGATGTCTTTCACCTCCTTCATCGTCTCGGCGGCCAGTTTCTGCGCGCGCGCCGCGCCGTCGGCGAGCACGGCGTCGATCGCGACCGGGTCGCGCACCAGGCGTTGCATTTCCGCGCCGATCGGGCCGAGCTTGGCGACAGCGAGATCGGTCAACGCCGACTTGAAGGTGGAGAACTGCGCGTTGCCGAATTCGCCAAGCACGGCGGCGCGCGTGGTGCCGGCGAGCGCGGCGTAGATGCCGACCAGATTATCGGCCTCGGGGCGCCTCTCCAGACCTTTCTCCTCGCTGGGCAGCGGTTCCGGATCGGTTTTTGCCCGACGGATCTTCTGCGCGATCGTATCGGCATCGTCGGTAAGGTTGATACGGGAATAATCCGAGGCGTCCGACTTCGACATTTTCTTGGTGCCGTCGCGTAACGACATGACGCGGGTCGCCTCACCGGTGATCAGCGGCTCCGGCAACGGGAAAAATCCGTCATCGTAGCCGCGCGCGCGGATCGCGCCGCCGAAATCGTTGTTGAATTTCTGCGCGATGTCGCGCGTGAGTTCGAGGTGCTGCTTCTGGTCCTCGCCGACCGGCACATGCGTGGCGCGATACACCAGGATGTCGGCGGCCATCAGCGTCGGATAGGCGTAGAGGCCGACCGAGGCGTTCTCGCGGTCTTTGCCCGCCTTCTCCTTGAACTGCGTCATGCGGTTGAGCCAGCCGAGCCGGGCGATGCAGTTGAACACCCAGGCAAGCTCGGCGTGCTCCGCCACCTGGCTCTGGTTGAACACGATGTGCCTTTTCGGATCGATGCCGCAAGCGATAAACGCCGCGGTGACCTCGCGGATGGCATGCGGCAGCTCGGCCGGGTCCTGCCAGACCGTGATCGCGTGCAGATCGACGACGCAATAGATGCAGTCGTAGCGCTCCTGCAGCTCGACGAAGCGCTTGATGGCGCCGAGATAATTGCCGAGATGCAAACTGCCGGTCGGCTGCACGCCGGAAAACACCAGTTCCGGAAAGGCCATGCAGGAATCTCCGCGAAAAAAAAGCGAGCGCCACATGCCACGCCCGCGCCTTGCCACGCAAGGGCCGGCCGTTATAGTGCGCGTCCCCGCCCGCGAGTTAAGCCATGACATCCGCCCGTTACGACGTTCTCGGCATCGGCAATGCGATCGTCGACGTCATCGCCCGCACCGAGGAGGACTTCCTGCTCAAGCAGGGCATGCGCAAGGGCGCCATGGCGCTGATCGACGCGGCGCGCGCCGAAGCGATCTACCGGGCCATGGGACCGGCCATCGAGACATCGGGCGGCTCGGCCGCCAATACGACCGTCGGCGTCGCGAGCCTCGGCGCGCGCGCCGCCTTCATCGGCAAGGTCAAGGACGATGGGCTCGGCCGCGCCTTCGCCCATGACATCCGCGCCGCCGGGGTGACCTTCGCGACGCCGCCCGCCGCCGCCGGCGCGCCGACCGCGCGCTGCTACGTGCTGGTGACGCCGGACGGCGAGCGCACCATGAACACCTACCTCGGCGCCGCGCAGGATTTGCATCCCGATGACATTGACGC
>JASHRY010000067.1 GCA_030037105.1 Xanthobacteraceae bacterium | reverse complement strand
TGCGGCCATCACCGGATCGAGCACGACGTTGCGCGGGCGGTAGTGCTCGAGCGCCGCGGCGACGACGTCGATCGCCGGCGCGTTCGCCAGCATGCCGATCTTCACCGCGCCGACCTCAAGATCGGAGAACACCGCATCGATCTGCGCAGCGATGAAATCCGCCGGCACGTCATGAATGGCGAAGACGCCGTTGGTGTTCTGCGCCGTAAGCGCGGTGACGACGCAGGCACCATAAACGCCGAGCGCGGAAAAGGTCTTCAGGTCGGCCTCAATGCCGGCGCCGCCGCTCGAATCCGAGCCGGCGATGGTCACGGCGACGGGCACGCCCATCACGAGCCTCGCTTCGCCAGTATCGCATCGACGACTTCGCGCAAGCGGCGCGCCGCGGCGGCCGGATCGGGCGCAAGCGACAACGCCGAGATGACGGCGACGCCGTCCGCCCCGGCGCCGATGACCGCGGCGGCGTTGCCGGCGTCGATGCCGGCGATGCCGCAGAGCGGCAGGTCGGGCGCGCGGCCGTGCAGCACATCGACGATGCGCGCCAGCCCCTCCGGCCCGATCGGCGCACTCGCCTGCTCTTTGGACGTCGTCGCATAGACGCCGCCGATGCCGGCATAGTCGATGAGCTCGAGCGGCGCCGCCGCGGCCGCCTCGACCGTCTTGATCGACAGGCCGATGATCGCGTCCGGCCCGATGAGCCGCCGCGCATCGGCGACCGCCATGTCGTCCGGCCCGATGTGCACGCCGTCGGCGCCCGCGGCGAGCGCCACGTCGACGCGGTCGTTGACCACGAACGGCACGGAAAACGGCGCCAGCGCGCTCTTGATCGCCCGCGCCAGCGCCACCATGGCCCGCGTTTCGCCGCGCTTGTCGCGCAATTGCACCAGCGTCGCCCCGCCCTCGGCGACACGGCGCGCGAGGTCGACGAGATCGCGCCCGCCGGCGCGCCCGGGATCGACGATGGCGACGAGGCGCAGGTCAAGCGGTCTCACGGCGTCCTCACGCGCAGGCGGTGTCGCAATCTCCACTCTCCTTATTGTAATTCTGCCGCTTCGTCATTTCGCGCCGCTTAGTATAAGCTTCTCCCAGCGACGGTTCGGAGGCGTCCCATGGTCCCCTTCTTCGTGCAGATCAAGTGCCGGCTCGGCAAGTCCTACGAGGTGGCCAACAGGCTCGCCGACGCCGAGATCGCCTCGGAAATCTACTCGACGGCCGGCGACTTCGACCTGTTGGTGAAATTCTATGTCGAGCCGACGACCGACATCGGCCACTTCATCGCCGAGAAGGTGCAAACCATCCCCGACGTGCAGGACACGCGCACCATCGTCACATTCAAGGCGTTCGGCGGAAAATAAATCGCGCTCCCCCATTGTTTGCACCGCCGCCGTCATTTTTTCGGCGGCGGTTTCGGGCCCTGACGCGGCGGCAAAGAGACGATGTAGGCCGCGATCGCGGCGCGGTCGGCGGCGCTGAGCAAAGTGATGTTGCGGATGACCTCGGCCATGGCGCCGCCGGCAAAATCGCCGGCCGGATTCATGCCGTCATCGAGGAAGCTTGCGATGTCCTTCTCCGACCAGGCGATGTTGTCCTTGGACCAATGCCGCAGCCCGATCGGCGTGATATTCGGCACCCAGCTTTTGCCGTCCGGCGTGGGACCGCCGGCGAAGCGCTCGCTCTCGACGATGGCGCCGAGCACATTGCGCGGGCTGTGGCATTCGGCGCAATGTCCCGGCCCATTCACCAGATAAGCGCCGCGATTCCATTGCGGCGATCGCGACGGATCGGGCGAGAACGGCCCGCCGTGCAGGAATAAAAGCTTCCAGATTCCGACCAAGCGGCGGATGTTGAAGGGAAACTTCAAATCGTGCCGGCGCGCGCGGCCCGCGACCGGCGGCAGGGTCTTCAGATAGGCGAAGAGATCGCGGGTGTCGTCGAGCTCCATGTGTTGATAGGAGGTGTAGGGAAACGCCGGAAAGAGATTGCTTCCGTTCGGCGCCGTCCCTTTCCAGAGCGCGGTGACGAAATTCGCCTCGCTCCAGGCGCCGATGCCGTCCTTGGAGTCGGGCGAGATGTTGGGCACGTAGAAGGTGCCGAACGGCGACGGCAAAGCGAGCCCGCCGCCGAGCCGCGTGCGATCGACTTTGTCCGGGTCCTTGTTGGGAACGGCGTGGCAGGAGGCGCAGCCGCCGATGTTGAACATCGTGCGGCCGTTCTCGACATTGGGCGCATAGGGCGGCAGCGCCGAGGCGGGCACCATCGCCGGATTCGTCAGTATCCAGATGGCCGCAACGGCGGCGCCGACGACGACGACGGCCGCCGCAACGGGCATGAGCTTGCGCATCGCCCGTTATCCCGCCCCGCGACGCGGGGACGGCGCTGCAGGTTCAGCTCTTCTTGATGCGATACTTCTCGTGGCAACCGCCGCAATCGTTCTTGCCGATATTGCCGAAGGCCGCCTTGAAGGAATCCAGGTCCTTGACGCTGGCGGCGGCCGCCTTGGCGTCGGTGCCGAGCTTCTCGAGCCTGGCTTTGAAGTCGTCCAGGTTCTGCCAGATTTTCGGACTGGCGGTGAAAGGATCGTCCGCCGTCGCCGTGTCGGTCGAATTCTCCGGGAACAAAGCCGGCGCCTTTGCCGCGGTGTCTTCGAATGTCGCGAAAATCTTATGTGCCTTGGCGAGGTCGAACGGCGTCTCGCCCTTGATCATGGCGGCGCCGATCTTGGCCTGGCCGCCATTGGCCTTCATCAGCGCCTTGCGCTCCTTGATCGGATCCTGTTGGGCAACGGCAATGCTCACGCCAAGGGCAATCGCCGCGACGACGCACAATGTACGGAACATGTGATGGTCTCCCTTTCTCGATCGCTTAGGAATACCGCCAATGGGCGAGCATGGAAAGCGTCCAAACTGCCCAAACCTCATTGCCGTCATGCCGAAGCCGGCTGATCGATGCGCCGTCGTTGCGGATCGCCGCGCGGGCGCGCCGGGAATGACGCCGTCTTACTCCGCGGGCTGCGCCGGCGCCTCTCCCTTCTTGCCGCGCCGCGGGCCGAGTTGGGCAAAATAGCGGGCGATGACGTAGAACACCGGCGTAAACACCAGGCCGAACGCGGTCACGCCGATCATGCCGAAGAACACCGCCGTGCCGAGCGTCTGACGCAGTTCCGCGCCGGCGCCGATCGCCCAAACGAGCGGCGTGACGCCGAGGATGAACGCGAACGAGGTCATCAGGATCGGGCGCAGCCGCAGCCGCGTGGCCTCGGCTGCAGCCTGCCAACGGTCACGGCCCTGATCCTCGAGCTGGCGGGCGAATTCGACGATCAGGATGGCGTTCTTGGCCGCCAAGCCGATGAGCACCACGAAGCCGACTTGCGTCAGGATGTTGTTGTCCTGGCCGCGCAGGATGACGCCGGTGATGGCAGCGACGAGACACATCGGCACGATCAGGATCACGGCGAGCGGCAGGGTGAGGCTCTCGTACTGCGCGGCCAGAACCAGGAACACGAACACCACCGCCAGCACAAAGGCGAACATCGCCGTATTGCCGGCCCTGATCTGCTCGAAGGCGAGCGTCGTCCACTCGGTGTCGAAGCCCTCCGGCAGGGTCTCGGCCGCGAGCTTCTCCATGATGTCGATCGCCTGGCCCTGCGAATAGCCGGGCGCGGCGGTGCCGTCGATCTCGGCGGCCGGGTAGAGATTGTAGCGCGGCACGCGGTAGGGGCCGGCAATGTCGCGCACCGTGGTGAAGGAGCCGAGCGGGACGGTGTCGCCGTTGACGTTGCGCACGCGGATCTTGAGCACGTCGCCGACATTGCGCCGGTCCTCGTCGCGCGCCTGCGCGGTGACGCGGAAGGTGCGTCCCAGCAGGTTGAAGTCGTTGACGTAGGACGAGC
>JASHRY010000066.1 GCA_030037105.1 Xanthobacteraceae bacterium | reverse complement strand
CGACGACGATCTGGCCCAAGTCAACGGGAAGCGCGACCAACTCGAAGGCATGATTCAGCAGCGCTATGGCCTCGCCAAGGATCGGGCACGCCAGGATGTCGACGATTGGTTGAAGACAATGAGCTGACGCCCGCGACATCGTTCCCAAGGCGGATAACGGCGCGATGGCCTCCCGTTACGGTGTTATCCGCGTTTCGCGTTGCGCTTTGCGCTTAGGACGCGGGCGAAGCCGACAAAAACAAAGAATCATACCAGCGGCATTAAATGCTGACTCGTGTTGGTGTCATCATCCGCGCAGGCGGATGATCCAGTAGTCGCTAACGCATCGGTGTTGACTGGATCGTCCGCCCTCGCGGACGATGAACTGTTCAATGCCATTGGGCTCAATCGCTGCGTTCGACGAAGGACTGCCGTGCTTTGCCGGCGGCGCCCGCGCTCACCGGCGGCGCGGCATTGCCCCAGGCGTTGCGGATATAGGTGAGGACGGCGGCGACCTGGTCGTCCGTCAACATCCAGCCGAATTGCGGCATGGCCGCCGCGGTCGGCGCCGGCGCGGTGCCGACGCTGCGCGCGCCGCGCAAAACCACGCGCAACAGCGTGGTCGAATCGACCTGCTGCACCGCCGGCGCGCCGCTCAACGCCGGGACCAGGCCGGGAATGCCCTTGCCGTTCGGCGCATGGCAGCCGGAGCATTCGTCGGCGTAGATTTTTGCGCCTGCCGTCATCATCGCCCGGTCAGGAGCGGCCGGCGGATCCGGTTGCGGGCCGGCCTGATCCTTCAAATAAACCGCGATCGCTTTGAGATCGGGATCGCTCATATGCGACGTTGACAGATTGAGCGTTTCCGACATCGGCCCGGTCGCGGCGCTGGTCCGATTGTGGCCGGTCTTGAGGTACGAGACGACGTCATCGACCGACCAGCCGCCGAGCCCGCGGCGCGAGTCATTGGTGATATCGGGAGCAAACCAGCCCTGCAGGGCATAGCCCTTGAGGCGCTCGCTGGTCTTGTCGCCGCCGAGGACATTCTTCGGCGTGTGACACATGCCGCAATGGGCGAGTCCCTCGGCCAGATAGGCGCCGCGGTTCCATTCCGCGTTTTTATTTGCGTTCGGATGAAACGGTCCCGGCTTGAAGAAGAGTTGGTCCCAAACCGCCATGGTCCAGCGCATGTCGAACGGAAAGGGCAACTGATCCGCCTGCACCGGGTTGCTCACGGCCGGAACGGTATTGAGATAGGCGCGGATCGCCAAGGCGTCGTCGCGGGTGAGCTTGGTGTAATAGGTGTAGGGCATGGCCGGATAAAGACGCGCGCCGCCGCGCCCGGTACCCTTTGTCAGGGCGTCGATGAACTCCTCGTCGGTCCATGCGCCGATGCCGGTCTGCGGATCCGGCGTGATGTTGGGCGCAATGAGCTCGCCGAACGGCGTTTCGATGGCGCGTCCGCCGGCCATTTCGTGACCGCTGCCGGGCAGCGTATGGCAGGCGGCGCAGTCGCCGACGATGGCCAAGTAATGGCCGCGTTCGATCTGAGAGAAGTCCTGCCGATCGACGCCGGCCGCCAGAGCCGCGCCAATGGCGGAGAAAGTCATCGCCATGCCGAGCAGGAGCCCGCGCATCATGTCACCTCGCTTACGCCTGCACGAGCGGGCCCGGTTTCTTGAGGTACTGCGAACGGATCGCGGCGGCAGACCAGAACGCCAGCGCTCCCACCGTGCCGGTCGGGTTGTAACCGGCGTTCTGCGGGAAGGCCGATGCGCCTTGCACGAACAGATTGGGGACGTCCCAGCTTTGCAGATATCTGTTGAGGGCGCTGTTGCCCGGATTGTCGCCCATGACGGCGCCGCCGCACAGGTGCGAGGTTTGGTACTGGGTGACGTCGTAGGGGCCTTTGCGCGGCTGCTTGACCACCTGTTTGGCGCCCATGCGCGCGAGGATCTCGGCGTATTTGTCGGTGAGATAGGCGCTCATCTTCAGCTCGTTGTCGTGGAAATCGATGGTCATGCGCAGGAGCGGCCGGCCGAAGCGGTCCTTGTAGGTCGGATCGAGGTCGAGATAGACGTCGCGATAGCTGTAGAACGAGCCGTGGCAGGCGGCGCCGCAATTGACGGTGCTGAGATAATTGTCGCGCAGCGCCTCTTTCCACTTCGAACCCCAGGCCGGCGTGCCCTGCGGCACCGCCGTGGTCTCGATCGGCCGGCCGTTGGTCTGCACCTGGCCGATATAGCCGCCGCCGACAAAGCCGAGCGGGCCGTGATCGAAATTGTCGCCGTTGAACTCGTCGATGCACATGCCGATGGCGCCCGCGGCGACGAATGGGTTGAAGTTGTATTTGTCCTTGTCGAAGAACCCGAGCGCCGACGACAGGGTCTGGTGCGTGAAGTTGCGGCCGATCTGGCCTTCGCCGCTTGCCGGATCGTACGGCTTGCCGATGCCCGAGAGCAGCAGGAGCTGGACGTTGAAGAGTTGGAACGCGCACAGGATCACGAGGTCGGCCGGCTGCT
>JASHRY010000065.1 GCA_030037105.1 Xanthobacteraceae bacterium | reverse complement strand
GCCGAGCCCGATCCGCGACAACAGCGGCCACGCGATCCCGGCGATCAGGATCAGCAGTCCAAGCCCGATGAGAAAGCGCTGGAAGTCCATCACGGCCTCGCCGGCGAGATGGGGATAGGGGCGCAAGCGGTCAAGAACGCGGTCCGTCGCAGCGCTGGACGCGCTTGACGCGGACGCATCTTCGACCCTTCATTGTTCGCTTTCGTCAGGTTTGGAGCATCGAGCGGGGGACCGCATGGCCGAAATGTCTTATCGGACGGCGCTCATCGTCGGAGTCGGAGCGGGACTGTCGGCGGCGCTGGCGCGCACGTTCACGAGCGCCGGCATCAAGGTCGCGCTCGCCGCGCGCCGCGCCGCCAATCTTGCCGCGTTGGCCAAGGAGGTCGGCGGCAAAGCCTTTGCCTGCGATGCGACAAAACGCGCCGAGGTGGAGAAGCTGTTCGCCGATGTCGAAGCCCATTTCGGCGCGCCCGACGTCGTCGCCTATAACGCCAGCTATCGCACGCGCGGACCGTTCGTCGAACTCGATCCCGTCGAGGTCGAGAAATCGCTGATGGTGAGCGCATTCGGCGGCTTCCTGGTGGCGCAGGAGGCGGTCAAACGGATGCTGCCGCGGGCGCAGGGGGCGATCCTGTTCACCGGCGCATCCGCGAGCGTCAAGGGCTACGCCCAGTCGGCACCCTTCGCCATGGGCAAATTCGCGCTGCGCGGGCTCGCCCAGAGCCTGGCGCGCGAATTCTCGCCGCAAGGCATTCATGTCGCCCACATCGTCATCGATGGCGGCATCCGCAGCGCCAGCCGGACGCCGCCGGCTGACAAACCCGACAGCATGCTCGATCCGGACGCCATCGCTCAAACCTATCTCGATCTCTTGCGGCAGCCGCGCAGCGCCTGGGCCTGGGAAATCGAGCTGCGGCCGTGGGTGGAGAGATTTTGAGTCCGGCGACGAGGCGCGGCTATAATCGCGCCATGCCGGGGCTTTTCGTCAGAGTCGCTCTGCTCGCGGTTGCGCTCGTCGTCCCGACGGCCGCGCCGGCGCAGACATATTACACGTATCACAAGCGGGCCTATCACAAGCGGATTCGGCGGCAGGTCGAGCCGGCGCCGCCGCCGGTCTCCGTCGATAAGCGCGACAGTGTCGTGGCGGTTGCCGGCCCCTTTCACGGCCAGCCTTATTGGCTGGCGCTCGCCCAGTGCGGCGGCATCTATTTCAGGCTCAACATCCTCTATACGGACGCCGCGGTGCGCGCCCGCGTTGTCAAGCCCGACCCCAAGGCCAACGCCTTGTTCACCAAGAAGCTCAATGAGGCGATCAAGGTCGCGACCACTTATTTCGATGGAGCCGAGCGCGTCCTGATGAACGATCGCGGCATTGAACGCGCTGACGCGGTCCTCACCTATGATGGGCAGTCGCGCGCCGCGGGCGAGCGGCTCAAGACCATCGATGCGGCGCTTGCGGCGGCAAAGGGCTGCCCCGTGCTCTACCAGGCTTGCCGGCACGCTCATCCCAAGCAGTGCGGCGAGCCGCTTGCGCCGATGGGCTAGTACCTGGGATCACTGAAGAGCGCTACGCACAGCGCGCGGCCCGCGACCCCCTCCTCGGGGTCTCCGTCGCGCTGGCGCGACGGGGTGCCCCGATCCTCCCCCTTGCAGGGCTTGCAGGGGGAGAATCAGCGAAAGCCGGTAGGAGGCGGAATTACCGCGCCCTGTCGCGACAATGACCATGCTCTTCCCCGCGACAGCGGGGAGAGCGACGTCGCAAGATCGCTTTGCGCATATGACGCCGTTTCCGCGTTGCCATCCGAGCCGCGGCAACGCGCCGCGGCGCGCGCGGTTAAACATGAATGGCACATTTTGCGCCGATATCTAGTTCATAGAACGGCGTTTGCTTTGGAACAGGAGGCCCGACCATGACCTATCGCGTCTATTCCGGCCCGCGCGGCTCGGAATCCATCTCTCCGCTCGACAAGGATCGCCATCTCTACAAGGAATTCAGCGTGCTCGACGAGGCGATGAGTTGGGCGCGGCACATCAACAAAAGCGGTCGCGTCGCCCTGCTCATCGAAGGCGACGACGGCACCCGGCTTACCAAACAGCAGATCGTGGCTGCTCTCAAGAATCCCGAAGGCGGCGAGTCGCACCACGCCGCGTGAAATATCAACTCCATCTCTTGCTTTGCCATGCCGGGCGCCTGGTATCGGTCGGCGTCAATCTCGATCGAGGCTCGGCAATGCCGCAAGATCGGCGATTTCGCTACGGGGCGCGACATCCGCATACTCGTCCGGCACGCGCGCACGATTGACCCAGAATGTCTGGAAGCCGAACGTTGCGGCGCCCATGATGTCCCAGCGGTTTGAGGACACGAACGCGACATCGCGCGGCTTGACCGGCAAGGCGTCGTTGACCAGCGTATAAACTCGCTGCTGCGGCTTGTAGACGCGCACGGCCTCAACCGACAGGACGGCGTCAAGGAGCCCGCCGATGCCGGCCGCTTCGACCGCGGCGGCGAGCATATGTGGCGAGCCGTTGGAGAGGATGGCGAGGCGAGCGCCACGAGCCTTGAGATCGGCGAGCGCACCGCGGGCGTCGGGGTAGGCGTCGAGCGCGAGGTAGGCGTCGAGGAGCTTCGGCCGCAGCGTGCGATCGACCGAGGGCACGCGCGCGAACGCGTAGTCCAGCGCGCGCTCGGTCAGCGCCCAGAAATCGACGTAGCGGCCGGCCAGCGTCAATGTCCAGGAATATTCAAGCTGTTTTGATCGCCAAATCTCCGAGAACCGCTCCGCTTCCGGACTGGCCGCGGCGCGATGGCGCGCGATCGCGGCATGAACGTTGAACAACGTGCCGTAGGCGTCGAACACATAGACGTTAAACATGAGCCAACCTCGTTGCGGCAATCAGCGTGACAAAGGCCATGACAAAGGGACAATAAGGCGACGAAAGGATGATTCGATGCGCCCCGTCGCCTGGTCGAAGACCATAACCTTTTTCGACAATGATTGGCACGACGGCAACGTGCCGATCATGGGCCCGCGCACGCATGCGGCCTGGCTCTGCACCTCGGTCTTCGACGGCGCGCGCGCCTTCGAGGGCACCGCGCCGGACCTCGATCTGCATTGTGCGCGCGTCAACGAGTCCGCCAAAACCATGTGCCTGAAGCCGTTCGTCGCCGCGGAGACCTGGATCGGTCTCGTCCGCGACGGGCTCAAGCGGTTCGAACGCGACGCTGAAATTTATATCCGGCCGATGTACTGGGCCGAGGAGGGATCACCGGGCGGCGTGCGGCCGGACCCCGAATCGACCCGCTGGTGCCTCACGCTCTACGTGGCGCCGTTTCCGAAGCCCACCGGCACCGCCGTCACGTTGTCGCCGTTCCGCCGCCCGACCCGCGAAACGGCTTTGGTCGAAGCCAAAGCCGGCTGCCTCTATCCGAACAACGCCCGCGCGCTGATCGAAGCGCGCGCGCGGGGCTTCGATAATTGTCTGATGTGCGACGTGCTCGGCAATGTCGCCGAGCTCGGCACCGCCAATATCTTCATGGTCAAGGACGGCGTCGTGTTCACGCCGGCTGCGAACGGCACCTTCCTCTCCGGCATCACGCGGGCGCGGGTGATCGCTCTGTTGCGCGGGACCGGCGCCAATGTGGTGGAAGCGACGCTGCGCTATTCCGACTTTCAGGCGGCCGACGAGATATTTTCCACCGGCAATTTCACCAAGGTGTCGCCGATCACCCGCATCGACGCGCGCGATTTGCAGCCGGGCCCGTTCTACCGCAAGGCCCGCGAGCTTTACTGGGAATACGCGCACGCCGCCGCCTCGCGACCCTAATCGTTTGAGTTGACGAGGCTCGCCGCGGCGCCGACGAGCCGCCGCGTCACGAACGGCCGAGGGCGAACTTTTGCGGCAAGCGTGGCGGAAAGATCGCCGCCGCCACGCATGTGGAGCACGCATGTAGAGATTGACGAACGGCAGCACACACGCTTGTCGGCGAAGGCCGAGACGAAGAGAGCGGGGCCAGCGGTTTACCGCACTGGGGATGCCGTCAACCGGCTACTTCATCGCCGCTTCGTACATCTCGGCCACGTGGTCCCAATTGACCAGGTGATCGACGAACGCCTTGAGGTAATCCGCCCGCCGGTTGCGATAATCGATATAGTAGGAGTGCTCCCATACGTCGCAGCCGAGAATGGGCTTGGCGCCGTGTACCAGCGGGTTCTCGCCGTTCGGCGTCTTCATCACTGTGATCTTGCCGTCCTTCACCGCCAGCCAGCACCAGCCCGAACCGAACTGGGTGAGGCCGGCCTGGACGAAGTCCTCCTTCATCTTGGCAATCGGGCCGATGTCGCTGGTGATCTGCTTCTCGAGTTTGCCGGGCAACTTGGCGCCATCGCCGCCCTTCTTCATCCATTTCCAGAAGTGGATGTGGTTGTAGTGCTGGGCGGCATTGTTGAAGAGACCTTGGTTCTTACCGAACGTGCCCTTGACGACTTCTTCGACGGGCTTGTTCTCCCACTCCGTGCCCTTCGCCAGGTTGTTTCCGGTCGTCACGTACGCTTGGTGATGCTTGTCGTGATGGAATTCGAGCGTCTCGCGGGACATGTGCGGAGCGAGCGCATCGTAGGGATAAGGAAGGTCGGGCAGGGTAAATGCCATTGGTCTACTCCTCAATGTGAAGCCGGATCGGGCGGGCGTATGCCCGTAAAACCGCCTCGGAACGATAAAGTTTCTCTTAAATAGGCCCAAGCACGGGGTTTCGGCAACGCCTATCGGCTTGGCCGCAGGATCGGCGCCGGGCGGCCGGGATATAATCCTTGCGCCGCGGCGGG
Source organism: Xanthobacteraceae bacterium (assembly GCA_030037105.1). The sequence continues at coordinate 3,205 of JASHRY010000065.1, read as the reverse complement.
ATGGCAGCCACAATTAAAAATAGCGGCCACGTAAGTTGTTGTTTGTGACCGCCGCCATTCGATGGGCGCTGGGAGCCGGCGTATGTCCGTGTTTTTGTTGCTTTTGGGTGCGGTTATGAGCGTCGCCGGTTTGGCGCTTGTGGCCTCCGGCGGAATGGTACGCGACGGTGCCTTCGACGCCGAGGTCGTCACACCCGGCACCGTCGCAGCCGTCGGCGGGCTCGTGCTGGTTGGCCTGGGCCTTGTCGTGCGCGAATTGCAGCGCATCGAGCGCGTGCTTGCGGCGCGGCCGATGCCGCGTCCTTCGCGTCCCGTCGAAGCGGCTGTTGCCGCCATGGCGGCTGAGCGGCCTGCGGGCCCGGTGCGTGGTCCGCTTCCACCCCAGCCGAAGGCCGAATCCGCTGCGCAAGCCGCCCCTCCTGCCCCGACGAGGACGCTGCCGGAGCGTCCAGACGCGGCCTTCGAACGGCTGCGAGACAAATTCCCGACCTCGGTCCGGCTCGAAAACGCGCCCGTGGTTGAGGAGTCGGACATATCATTATTGCCGCAGCCGTCGGCTCGCGCAGAGGAAGTTTTGAGCGCGGACAAGAATGGAAACGTTGCCGTCCCGGCGGGCGGCGCCGCGACCAACGGGGCCGCGCCGCAGCTCGAGGTGAAGGCGCGGCCGCCGGGCGCGCGTCGGCAACCGAAAGGCTCGGTGTTCGATGCTTTTTGGCCAAAGATGCAGCGGCGAGGCCGGGATGCCGAGCCGCCATCCGCGCACGGTGCGGCGTCGCGGCCTTCCCCCGCGGTCGAGCCGGCGTCAGGCGCCGAAGCGGCGCCCCTCATCCAACCCGCGGCCGGCGCGCCGCCGCCCGGCACCTCCGACTCTGCGGTTGCGCCGGTCACGCTGGCACCGGCTGTCTCGATCCTCAAATCCGGCGTGGTTGAGGGCATGGCCTATACCCTCTATTCGGACGGTTCGATCGAGGCGCAGTTCCCGCAAGGCCTGTTGCGTTTCGGCTCGATTGCCGAACTGCGCCGTCATCTCGAAAACAGTCCATAGGCGCCGGCCGTGAACTTGGCCGCACTTCCGCGCGCCCGCTTTCGCGAATAGTTTTGCGTTCAACTCATACACATACCGAGAATTCTGTATAGATGCGCGATTATGACTTGGGTATTCAGGTTGGGCCTGAGACTTGCAAGTTTATTGCTTTAACCCCCGAAGTGTTCTAGACATTAGAATCATTCGCAAGTTGGCGTCGGCGTATATCGGGACGACGGGGCGAACGCGCCCCGGCCGGCAGCTCAGCTGAACGGCGGTGAAGGTTCAGGTCCGCGCCCCCGCGTGCGGTTCGGATAACCTGCACGGGCTCACACTAGAGACCAAACAAAAGATGGTTCAGAATTCAGGCGAGAGCAGTTATATTCAGCTAACGGCGAACATCGTCTCCGCCTATGTGAGCAACAATACGGTTCCAAGCGCCGAGATACCGAACCTCATCGGCCAGGTGCACGCCGCCTTGCTGCGGGTCTCGGGCGGCCAAGCGGCGACGCCGGCGGAGCCGCTCAAGCCAGCCGTGCCGGTCAAGCGTTCCATCACGTCCGAGTACATTGTCTGTTTGGAAGACGGCAAGAAGTTCAAATCGCTCAAGCGACACCTGCGCACGCAATACAGCATGACGCCGGAGCAATATCGCGAGAAATGGGGATTGCCGCCCGATTACCCCATGGTCGCGCCCAATTATGCCGCGGAACGATCGCAGCTCGCCAAGCAGATGGGACTCGGTCAGCAACGTCGGCGCCGCCGCGAGCGCGGGTGATACGCGCCGGTCGCGCGGCTGCGCCGGTCAACGCTGCAGCACGCCGATCGCGCGGCTGGCAAAGCTGAGCCGCTCGGTCATCACCCCGATCACATAACCGAGCAAGGCATGGCTCAGCGCGGGATGGTCGCGCTTGATGCTTTCGAAGGCGTCGGCGTCGAGTTCGTAGAGCACGCTCGCCGCCTCGGCCTGGATGGTGGCGCTGCGCGGACGCCGGGCGATCAGGCCCATTTCACCGACGATAGTGTGGGGACCAAGGCTGCGCACGCGCACGGTCCGCCCTTGCGCCAGATTGACGATGACGCCGACGCGGCCTTCAAGGATGAAGTGCATCGCCGCCGCCGTTTCGCCCTGTCGGGCGATGATGTCTCCGGCCTGAACTTCGAGCCGCCGGCAATGCGCGGCTAGGCGCTCGGCAAATTCGGAGCTCCCCAGGGCGTCCGACAGCCAGGCATGCAGCGATCGCGAATCGCCGCCTTCGCTGCGATGCGCCCCAATGACCTCTTGCTCGCACGATTCCAACGCCCGGTCGAGATCGGACGCAACGATGACGCCGTCGGCAATGACCGTGGCCGTGCGGAAGGCCCGTTCCAACTCCCGATCGAGATTGACCAGCACGATCCGGGCGCCATGTGCGGCCGCCGTTTGCTTAATCTGCGCGAAACTGTGGATCGCGGACGAATCGATGCCGGTCACGAGCCGGAAATCGAAAATCAGAAAGCGGCAGACCGGTTGCCGCGCGAACAGCGCCTTGACCTGTTGATAAAGCCGGTTGGCCGAGCCGAAGAACAGATAGCTCTGCAGCGCCATGCCCTGGATCTCCCGGCCGTGGTCGGCCAGAAGCGAAAGCTCGCGCGGCCCGCGATCGAGCGAGGAGCGATATTCCGAGCCGTCAAAACTGAATTTGATCGCGCTCACGCGGCCGGCGCTCAAGGCAAAAGTCGCGCAACCGATCACGATTCCGATCAGAACGCCGGCGACGAAACCCCAAAAGACGATGAGGACCGCAATCGCCAGCAGCGACAGGTATTCCATTGGCAGCAAGTGTCGCGACGTGCGGATCAGCCATTGATGGAGGAGGCCGGCGCCGAGAAAGAACAACACCGCGCCAAGAACGTATTTCGGCACGACAGCGAGCAATCCGGGCCCGATCAGCAGGAAGGCCGCGCAGATCGCGGCGACCGTCAGTCCGGAAATCCGACCGGTCGCGCCGGCGAGCCGCACCAATGTGCTGCGACTCACCGAGGTGCAGTTCACCAATCCGCCGAGTGCCGCGGTCAACAGATTGGCGAGCCCGAGAGTCTTGAGATCGCGCTCGATATTCGCCTCGGTGCGAGTGGCAATCTCGATTCCGGTGGTGTTGAGCAGCAAGGTGACGGTGGTGACGAACATGACGGCGAGCA
>JASHRY010000064.1 GCA_030037105.1 Xanthobacteraceae bacterium | reverse complement strand
TGGCGAGAAAGGCCGCAAAATTGGATTCGTAGGTCAGCGTCTCGATATCCGGGAGCTTCTCGATCTCGGCGGACGCCCCGTCGTCGGTTGGCTGCGGAGCGTCGTTCCTCTCGATCTGGACGGCAGACGCAGCGATCGGCCTCGCCTCCCCGCGCGTCACCGGCGTTTGCGCCACCTCGGCCTGAGCCGCAGCTGCCGTTGCTGCCGCCTCTTCCTTTTCGGTTGCGGTATTTTTCGACGCGGCAGATTCGTGCTTGAGCCGCGACCATCGCGAGAGAGCACCCTCCTTGCGATCGTCCATGCGCGTTTCCTCGACCCCAACACGCTCGCTAGGTCTTATTCCACTGCTGGCGAGCCCACGATAGTGTTGTAAGGATGCGGGACACTCGTTGCAAGGACCTCGCCGGAACGCGCCGACGCCGCAAATGTCGCCAGATCGGGCAATGACGACGATCCGGTTGTTCTTGGATAGAAGATGAAGCTTCTCAAAACTATTCGCTTTGACGCCTCAGACGAGTCCGTGTTTGATGTGGCGGCTGCGCCCGCGGAATGGGCCGTATCGGGAGCGTTTACGTTCGTCGATCATGCTCCCGACAGCCTGCGCGGCAAGGCGCGCCAGGCCTTCGCCAATGGGTTTCTCGGCGTCGAAAGCTTCGGCTGGTCGACTTTTGCCACCGTTGCGACCGCAATGACGACCGATCTCGATGAGATAGAGCGGGCGCTAGCGCATCATTTCGTCGTTTTCTATGGCGCCCCCGACGAAGCCGCGGCTCGGGCGGCGGCCGTCGAGGAAACAAAGTTTATCCGCGAACTGTGCGACGAAGTGCCGATCAACACGGTGTTCACCGTGCGGCGCACATGGGACGGAGAAGGACGAATTAAGGAGGAATTCCGTCAGATTCGTCCGCCGGCGGGAGAGCCCCCGCACGCCAAGATATGGACGATAGTCGATGATGGATCGTGACTTCTGGAAATCAGCCGGGCTGCATCTCTTGGAACGCAACGCCGATGGGTGGCTCAAGGTCACGCCGCAATTCATGTATGCTTACTATACTCGGCCGGAGGTACATCCAATTGAGACATCGTGTGCGGCGGAAATACGCCTGCATGAAGCGCTGCTCGCAGATCCCTTTCGCCCGGTTGGAAACGACGAGATCGCAGCGCTTGCGGATGAGGAAGCGGCGGCGAGCTATGCTCTTTTGCTCGCCTATCGCGACCTGCTCGTGAATGCCGGCACGATTGAAGCCGCTTATCTGCGGCTGATGCGGGAAAGCAATCATGTCATACCGCCCGTCTTCATCGACCAGATGGTGCACGTGATCCTGCGCAACGTTCTCGATGGATGCGACGATCCGATGTCGTTGCGTGCGGCGGAGGTGTTCTTTCGCGAGCAGAGTGTTTCGGTGGATAACGGGGTCCTGTTGCTCGCCGACGAGGAAATCGTCGAGATGCGGGCGCACGCCGGCGCAGAAATCGGGCTCGTCCAGTTGTTGGTTGAGGCCGGCGCGACCCCGAAGTCGGGCGAGATCGCCGTCCTCGACGAGGGCAACAAGGAGAGTTACTGGTCGCGTTCCGACCGGTTCGACATGGCGCTCGACTTTCGCTTTGATCGGCCGGCGGCAAAGGCCTTTGCCGGCGTGATCGAGCGCTGGCTTAGCCACTTTTTGCAGTTCGACACCCAAATCGAACCGTGTCGGCAGATCGAGGATCCGGACTGGCGCTGGCACATCGGTCTCGATCGCGAGGCCACGCGCATTCTCAACGCCCTTTACCAAGGCGAAACGGTGACCGACGAGGACATGGCGCAGATCATTGGCCTGTTCTGCCTGCGCGTCGGCACCGATCACCTTCTGTTAGACCGCGTGAAGGGCCGGCCGATCTATCTGGGTCTGGCGATGGATGTCGCCAAGCGCGTCAAGATGAAGCCGCAGAACCTGCTCACCAATATGCCGCTGATCGCGTCGGCGTAAACGCGCTGCGCTGCCCGTCGTTCGGCGGCGCGCCGCGGAGCGGTATCAGTTCGGCGCACCGTCCGAGGATTTGCCGCCGTCTTTGCGCGCTGCCTGCGCGGCCTCGGCGATGTAATCCTGGGTGGTACGCACCAGCGGCCGCGGCGCGCCCTTGAATGGGTCGTTGGCTGATTGCGCCATGGCGATAACACGGCACGCGTCGCACATCCGGATCACCCGGGCCTGCGCCTCGTTCTGGAACATGGAATGCTTGCCGCTGAGTTGCCGCAACACCCGCTCGATCGTGGCTTTAGTTCCGAACGGCTTGCCGCAGCTTATGCACAGGGACGGCTCCTCGCTGTTGAGCACCACGGTTTTCACGGCAGCATTGGTAAAATCGTAACGCGGCTCGAACGAAATCACCTTTTCGGGGCAAGTCGCCGCGCACAATCCACACTGCACGCAATTCGCCTCGGTGAATGCCACCTGCGGTCGCTCGGTGCTGTCTGACAATGCACTGGCTGGACAGGCGTTCACGCAGGCGAGGCACAAGGTGCATCCGCCGGTGTCGATGTGAATACGGCCATAGGGCGCACCCTTTGGCAGTTGGACGATGTCGACGGGCGTGGGCGCAGCGGCCCGGATCTTGTGGAGCGCGATGCGGGCCACTTCGCGTTTGGAATTCGAGGCCATGAAGCGCTCGAAGGGCAGACCCGCTCGTGCCTGCAAGCCATACAAAATGGTTTCAACCGCGTCGGGATCGCGTTCGATCACTAGGTGCAACCGCTCGCCCTCGTAGCCTAACGACGCGAGCATGGTCGACATCAGTGAGACCTGCGTCTCCAGCGCAAACAGTTCCTTCGCGTTCTCGGGCGGAACCAAGATGGCGACGTGTTCGGCACCGAGCACCAGCGCGGCGGCCAGGAGATCGTGGCCGAGCTCAAGCACGGAATAACAGGAAATCGGCAGTACGTTGGCCGGCAGCCCGCGACCGTAGCGGGCCATCGCTGAAATCAACGGACGCCCGTGCTTCTCGTCGTGGAACAATACAACAGGGTGCACACCGCCGGCAGAGTGATACGTCCCGAGCAGAGCCGTCAGGCGAGCAACGAAGTCGTCGCGCCGCGGATACGCATAACTGATTGCGCCGGTCGGACACGCCGCGCTGCAGGCGCCGCAGCCATCGCATACCGCAGCGTCGACTGTCACGCCGTCGCCGTCGGACGCGATGGCGCCGACCGGGCAATGATCGAGGCAATTGGTGCAGCCGACTTTCTTGCTTCGAGAGTGAGCGCAGATCGAGGCGTCGTAGGATACGTAAAGCGGCTTCTCGAACTCGCCGACTAGATCGGTGGCCTTAAGCATCGCGCGCGCGAGAGCGGCCGGATGAGCAGGGTCGACGCGCAAATACCCCTCTCGGCGCTGCTCGTCGCGGAACAATGGCGAGTCGCCGGACATGTCGAAAATAAGATCGCAGGACGAGCGGGCACCATCCCGCGCCAGGACAAACTGCAGCGAATCCTTCGACGACGGCAGCATCGCCGCGTAGCCGTCGACTTCGACGTCGAAAGCTCCCAAATGGCCGGACGCTCTGCTGATGCGCCCCGCATAGATCGGCACCGATATCGTTTCCGGCAACAAGACGTCGTCGGCGTCGAGCAGAAGCAGCGTCACGCTTAACCGTTCGCCGAGTTCAGTGGCGACATCGAGCGCCGCCTGCCCGCGCCCATAGACCAGGCAGACGCCTGCAGATTTGAGCGTGGCGACGCCGGCGGGCACGATGGGTACCACCGCTTCGGCGAGGAGCGCAGCCATTTTTGGCAGCGCGTCGGCCTTGGCCGCGCACCAACCGGCGCGCTCGCGAATGTTTGTGAATTTGAGCTCGGTGCCAGCAACCGCTTTTTCGGCGGCCAGTTCGCGAAAAAGCGGGGCTTCCTGCGTGCAGGCGATATGCAGGACGCCGCCCTCGGCGAGCGCGTTGTCGACCGACGCAATCTGGCCGCGGCACAATTCGGTGTGAACTGGCAGCTTGGTTCCGCGCCCTAGTAGTACCTCGCTCAGCCGCGCCCCGTCGATTTGCATCGACTTCTGGCAATTGCAGACCAGCAGTTGCGGTACCTTGGTGTTACTCATGATTAAACGTCGGGAAGATAGCGCGGCGTCACCGGGTCAAGGCAAACTTGACCGTACCGCCGCGATATGTAGCATTTATCTGACATCGATGGGAATGGAGTTTCCCCCGATTGCCGTAAGGCTGACGACTCCTATCGGGCGCGATGGCGCCGGTAGGAAGTTGTTTTTCCTCCGGCAGCGCCCGTTGGAGGCGCGCCGTGGTCCAACTTCCCGACTCTCTGGCAATCGCGCTATGGGCAGTCGGCGCTTGTTGGGTATTAGCAATACTCGCGTATATATCTGGTGGATCGATCGAATTAATTCTTCCAATATTCGTGTTCGGGGCGCTTGCTGGTGTAGTGGAGTGGGTAATTAGGCAAAAAAAGAAATAGGCACGCCGGAATTTAGACCTGCCCTCTGAACTTTCATCCAGGGCTACGTATTTTATTAGAGCTCCGGCCGGGGCGGCCAATAACATGATGACCCCCATCAAGCTCACGGATTCACCAGCCGTCCGATCAGCTCAGTCGGGCGTTTTGCGGCGAACTCCATCGCCGTGGCGAATCAAAAGTAAGCGGCCTTTAGGCTGGAGCGCTGGGGCGTATATAGGTCACGGTTTCACGGTTAGCGTTACCCTTAGCGTTACCCCTAACGGTATAAAAGCTGCTAAGTTATTGAAAAGCCGGTTTAGCTCAGTTGGTAGAGCACCTGATTTGTAATCAGGGGGTCGGGGGTTCGAGTCCCTCAGCCGGCACCATTGGAGAAAAAATCCAGGCAAAGTGCGACGGGACCGCCTTGTGAAATGCAGCCTATGTTGCATCCTCGGCCGGTGCCTGCTCCTTGGTCTCCGCGATGATCCAGGCGTGGTAGTCCGGATCGACGCTCTCGATCGGAATAACGAGAACGGCCGGCATGGTGTAGGAATGCATCTCCTTGACCGCAACACGTACCGCCTCGGCGAGACTCGTTCGGGTCTTGATGATCATGACCGCTTCGTCGCCGCGTTTGATCGCGCCCTGCCACCAATAGTACGAAACCATGCCCGGCAGGATGTTGACGCAGGCGCAGAGCCGGCGCTCGACCAGTGCGCGGCCGGCCTGCTCCGCCTCGACAATGGATGGATAGGTCGTATAGACGAAAACCGCGCGTTCCACATTGACCTCCGCATCCCACTTCCGGTGCCTGCCGCCGACCTGCCGAGCCGACCCCGACCCCGCTCCTATGCCGAAGCGCCCTACCCCGCCCCGCTACAAGCGCATCGCCTTCGTCGCCAGCGACACGCCTGAGGCGCAGCGGGCATGGCGCCGGCTCGTTCGCCGCTACGGCGACGCCGAGCCGGAGGCGGCCGACGTCATTGTCGCGCTCGGCGGCGACGGCCTGATGCTCGCGACCCTGCAACGGTTCATGAATTCCGGCAAGCCGATCTATGGCATGCACCGCGGCACGATCGGCTTTCTCATGAACGAGTTCCACGAACAGCACCTCGCCGAACGGCTGGCCGCCGCGCGCGTGACCGTGATTCACCCGCTGCTCATGCGGGCGCGCGACCGCAGCGACCGCGTGCACCGCCACCGCGCAATCAACGAGGTGTCGCTGTACCGCCAAAGCCATCAGGCGGCGCGGTTGCGGATCCTCATCGACGGCAACGAGCGGCTCGCCGAGCTCGTCGCCGACGGCATCCTGCTGGCGACGCCCGCGGGCTCGACCGCCTACAATCTCTCGGTACAGGGGCCGATCATTCCGGTCGGTGCGCCGCTGCTTGCGCTCACGCCGATCAGTCCGTTCCGGCCGCGGCGCTGGCGCGGCGCGCTGTTGCCCGATCGCGCCCGCGTCACCATCGAGGTGCTGGAAGCCGACAAGCGCCCGGTCGCCGCCGTGGCCGACCACAACGAGGTGCGCTCAGTTCGCTCCGTCGACATCGCCATGGACCACAGCGTGTCCATGCACATGCTGTTCGACCCCGGCCACAGCCTCGATGAACGCATCCTGCGCGAGCAATTCGGATATTGAAGGCGGACGACAGACGACGGAGACGGAGGACAGAGGAAGGCAGAATCCACGATCCGTCCTCCGTGGTCCCCCGGTCCGTTCTCCGTCGTCCGTTTAATGCCTAACCGAACGTTAACGGCAAGCTGACGCGGCGCGGGCGCGAAGTCACCGATGAGTTCATTCGGGCCGAAAACAGCGACCGCCGGATTATCTCGAAAGCGTTTTCGAGCCGTCGCTCGCACCGAAGGCCGGCGCAAAGTAGCGGCATTCCGCTGGCACGACGTCTCGGGACCGGATGCCCGGCGATGGGCACAGAAGCTTAGGCTGCAACGGATTCCAGCTCGGACTCGAAGCCTTCATCCACCATTTCATCGCAGAACAGTCGCGCTTCCTCGCGCGCGGCCTCGGTGGCGAAGCGGCGCAACAGCGTCAGCAGCGGCGCAAGCTCGTCCCCGATCTCGTCCTCGCAGCGGGTAAGCACCCGCTCGATCATGCGCCGCTTGAGCCGCGCGGCTCCGCCCGGCTCGCCGATGAAGCCGCCCTCGCGCATCGCTTCGATCGCCTCCTTGAAGGCGGGAAAGCTCGAAGGCGGCAGGCCGGCGCGCTCGAACAGGGCGCGCAGACCCGTGCCGCCGCGGTCATGCACGAGGCCGGACACGCGCGCGACCGGCATGTCGGCGAGCTCGGCCAGAGCCTCCTCGAAGAGCACGACATTGCCGGACAGCAACGCGCGCAAAATGAGGCCGGCGGTGAGCTGGCCGCTGGCCCGCAAATGGCGGATGAGCGGGCGTATTTCGGTCGTCGGCGTATCGGCCGCGAGCGTCACGGTCGCCTTTTCACACGCCTCGCGCGCGATCCACCGGGCGCGATCGGCATCGAGCCATTCGCGCTCGGTTACGAAGCCGGCAAGCGCCTCCGACAGCTTGGCGACCAACATCAGACGCGTCGCCGCCGCGATGTCGTCGCGCGCCAAGAGCGTCTCACGAATGGCCGCAAGGTGGCCGTAGCGTTCGACGATCCGATCGATCGAGAACGGGGCGATCTCGGCCGCGCGATTCTCCAGGAGCACCAGGCAGGATTCCGCCGTGCCGACTTCGGCGATGGCGGCGGCGACCGAACGCGGCAAACCGGCGCGGCTTGCAATCGCGGCCTGCACGGCGGCGCTGCCGGTCGCCACCGCATCGACCAGATCGGCATCGACGAAAAGCGGCGACAGCGCCAACACCGGCGCCGCGATCTGCGGCTGGTCGGCGGCCAGCGCCAACACGATGGCCGGCGGCGCGCTCGGGCTTGCCGCAAGCGCGTCGGCGAGCGCCCGGCGTACCAGCGGCGAGGGATCGTCGAGCAGCATCAGCATCGCGCCCTCGGCGGCGGCGAGATCGTCGGGCAAGAGTTCGGAATAGAGGTAGGCGCGGGCGAGCGCACTCGTTGCCTCGGCGCGCTTGCCGGCCGACGCGGTCCGCACCCAGTCGAGGAAATGACGAACGATCATCGCTCCTCACGCACTACCGATCTCGACGACTCGATCCTAGCGGCGCCGGCTTAACAAACCGTTCACCATATTTCTTTGCAAAGGTTGCCCGCCGTGGTTCCAGCCCGCCGGCGGTGGCGCCGGTCACTGCCGAGCTTATGGCCGAATTGTCGGAATCGACCGACATGCCAAACTCCCCTGCCAGCTCTCACCGGCTCCCTTTCGGGCGTTAGGAATGATTAATGATTATGATAAACGGAAGCTTAACGAGCGCGGAGATGGCGATGACGGACAAGGCGGCCATACGGCACAAGCGTGGCGGGCTCTATTTCGAGGATTTCGCGCCCGGCGAGGTGGTCGAGCACCGCTATACCCGCACCGTCACCCAAATGGACAACATGCTGTTTTCCAGCCTGACGCTCAATCCGCAGCCGCTCCATATCGACCGGCATTTCTGTGCGCAGGAGACCGAATGGGGTCAGCCGTTGATGAATTCGTTGTTCACGCTCGGCCTGATGATCGGCATGTCGGTGAGCGACCTCACGGTCGGCACCACGATCGCCAATCTCGGCATGACCGAGGTAAAATTCCCGCATCCTTTATTCGAAGGCGACACCGTGCACGCGACCACCGAGATTGTCGGCAAGCGCGAATCGAAATCGCGGCCGGGCGCCGCCGGCATCGTCGAATTTCACCACCGCGCCTACAATCAGGACAACAAATTGGTCGCCGAATGCCGCCGCCAGGCCTTTATACGCATGCGGCCGAAGTGACCCCAACGCGCTGCCTGCCCCGCCCAGCCGTTGGCCTGCGCTTGTATTCGTTCCAGATTGGAGCGTTGACTTTGGGCAGGCAGGTGCCCATGATTAAAGGTGGCGTGATGGGCGGTGGAATGTTCCGATTTGGCATCAAGCCCAGGCGGCTTTTGCGACCATTGATTGGCATGGTCGTCGCCTATGCCGTCGCCACACAAACCCTGCTCATCGCCCTCGGCGCGCTGACCATTGCCGCGCATGCCAATGAGGGCTTGCCCGCTTTCGAGCTTTGTCACCACGGCCAAAGCACGCCGAACGTGCCGGGTGGCGGCCCCGTTCATCCCGGCTGCAACCATTGCGTCTTCTGTTTTGCCGCCTCCCATCACGCGGTGGTCGCCCCGGCGCCGGTATTGTTCGCGCGCGTCAATGTTGAAATTGTCCACATTCCGTGGGCTGCCGATAGCCGCTTTTTCCCCCGCCTCTCCGATTATTCGATAGCAAGTCCCCGAGGTCCTCCAATCCGCGCGTGACCGCCGGCGGCCTTTTCCGCGGCCGCCGTAACGTCGCTTACGCCCGAATGGAGACTCTTCATGTCCCGCCTTCCGAGCTGCTCGCGCGCATTCGCGCTCGGCCTGTTGTTCGTCCTGCTGCCCTTCTCCACGGCTTTCGCCCATTGCTTCGTCGGTCCCCGCTTCTTTCCCGCTACTTTGGTGATCGATGATCCGTGCGTGGCCGATGAAATGTCGCTGCCCACCGTCGATTGGTTCATGACCGGTGACATCCCGCCGGCGAGCGAAGTGGACATCTCGGCGGAATTCGACAAACGCATCACCGAAGACCTCGGTTTCGGTATCAGCGACGTGTGGTCCCAGATCCGCACGCCGGGAGGGCCGGTGGTGCAGGGATTTGGGGACCTTGAGACCACGCTGCAATACCAGTTGCTCAAGGACGCTTCGCACGAGACGGCGATGCTCTTAGGCCTCATCGTCGACTGGGGCGGCACCGGCAACGTGAATGCCGGCATCGGCACCTCCTACTCGATGCTGACTCCGACCTATTATTTCGGCCAGGGTTTCGGGGGGCTGCCGGACGACATCGGCTGGGCGCGTCCGCTCGCGATCACCGGACAAATCGGCTATCAGATACCGACCACCTCTTATGTGGTGTCGCAAAGCCTCAACATACCCGAGGTGCTTGTTTACGGCGCATCGCTGCAATACAGCATGCCGTATCTGAAATCCGAGGTGAAAGACCTTCAGCTTCCCGATTTCTTCAATCACCTGATCCCGATCGTCGAGACACAGTTCTTTACGCCGGTCGCCAACAATTTCGGCAATTCGTCGATCACCACCGGCACCATCAATCCGGGCGTGATTTATATCGGCAGCACCTATCAGGTCGGGCTCGAAGCGATCATTCCGGTCAACAGTGCCAGCGGCAGCGGCGTCGGCGTCCTCGGGCAGTTACACCTTTATCTCGACGACATGTTCCCCAAGACCCTCGGCCAGCCGCTGATCGGCGGCACGTCGATGCCGACCAAATCCCCACTCTAACAGGAGCCGCCCATGCGAATACTCATCACCTTCTTATCGCTTCTGCTCGTGGCGTTGGGAATCGGCGCCGCGCGCGCACACGCGTTCCTCGATCATGCCAGCCCGCTGGTCGGCAGCACGGTGCGCACCGCACCACGCGAGCTTTCGCTCTGGTTCACGCAAAATCTCGAGCCGGCCTTCAGCACGGTTACGGTGACCGACGCCAGCGGCGCCCGCGTCGATCGGGGCAAAGCGCAGATCAGCGGCAACACCATGCGCGTCGGTCTGAAACCGCTGTCGCCCGGCTCCTACAGAGTTCACTGGCACGCGCTGTCGGTCGATACCCACACCACGCAGGGAAGCTTTTCTTTCACCGTCGGCGGCTCGTGAGCCCTTGGCGCGCGCGGACGTGACGGGAGGCCCGCATGGATGACCCGCTGATTTACGCGCGCGCCGTCCATTTCGCCGCGACCATCACCGTCGTGGGCGCGGTCTTCTTTATCGTCTTTGTCGCCGAGCCGGCCTTTCGCCTAGCCGGGCACGACGCGCGCCTGCCGGCGCTCATGCGGCCGCGCCTTGCCTGGATCGCTTGGATCGGTCTGGTCGTGACCGTGATCTCGGGCGCCGCATGGTTGATCCTGGTTGCGCAATCCATGAGCGACAGTTCTTTGGCGGAGGTTTTCTCGCAAGACATCCTGTGGGTCGTGCTGACGCAAACAGGCTTCGGTCGCGACTGGATCGAGCGCTTTGTCATTGTATGTTTGCTCGCCGCGCTGTTTGCCTGTTTCTTGTCGGCGCGGCGGAGCAAACCGCTCTGGATCAAGATCGCCGCAGTCGTGCTCGCGGCCGCCTTGGTCGGAACCTTGGCGCGCGCCGGACACGCGGTCGGCGGCGCCGGCATTGAAGGGATCGTCCATCCGGCCGCCGATGTATTGCATCTGATCGCCGCCGCAGCCTGGGTCGGCACGCTCCTGCCATTGGCGCTGCTGCTTGGCGCGGCGGGAGGCGATGCGGCATCGGTTGCCGTCGCGCGAGCTGCGACGGTCCGGTTTTCCACTCTCGGCATCGCCAGCGTTGCCACGCTGTTGGTTACCGGGAGCGTCAATACCTGGTACCTGGCGGGCAGCATCTCAGCGTTGGCCGAAACCGACTACGGTCACTTGCTGCTGAGCAAGGTGGCGCTGTTTCTGGCCATGGTCGCGATCGCGGCCATCAATCGGCTGCGCCTGACGCCCCGGCTGGTGCAGGACGAAAGCGTCGCCGCAACGCGCGGCGCGCTGCGGCAACTGCGCCGCAATGCCGTGATCGAAGTCGCGGTCGGCGTAACCATCATCGCCATTGTCGCGGTGCTGGGCATTACACCCCCTAGCGCGCATCGACACATGGCCCCTCATGTCCATCACGATCACGACGCGAGCCACTAGAGTCTTTTTCATTGAGTCTGAATCGATTTGGGATTCCCGAATCAGGTTGGTTCTGATTCAAGATGCTGGCTGGGGAGGAGGCCAGCATCGATGGCTCGACCCTATTCACTTGATCTTCGCGAACGTGTTGTTGCGGCGGTGGCGGCGGGCGAAAGCTGCCGCGAGGTTGCGGCGACCTACAAGGTCAGCGTTGCGAGCGTGGTGAAGTGGTCG
>JASHRY010000063.1 GCA_030037105.1 Xanthobacteraceae bacterium | reverse complement strand
TTTTGTGCTTTCCCGCCGGATGGCGGATGTTATCTTCGATTCAAGAGATTCGTGAAGCGCCCGCAGGGCGCCAGCATAACGGCGGCGGCCACGGCGTCATGGCGTCGGACGGGATCGAACCAAAATCGACCGGGGTGGGGCTGGGGCTCGATGTCGATCTCGCCGACGAGGCGGCGCGCATCATTGAGGTTTCCGGCGTCATCAAATGGTTCGACGTCGCCAAGGGTTACGGCTTCATTGTCCCGGATAACGGGATGGCCGACGTGCTCCTGCACGTGACCTGCCTGCGCCGCGACGGCTTTCAGACGGCCTATGAAGGAGCGCGGGTCGTCTGTGAGGTGTTGCCGCGACCGAAGGGTCTGCAAGCCTTTCGCATCATTTCCATGGACGAGTCGGCGGCGATCCATCCGGCGCAGATGCCGCCGCCGCGAACCCATGTTACGGTGATCCCGACGAGCGGTCTCGAACGGGCACAGGTCAAATGGTTCAATCGCTTGCGCGGATTTGGATTCCTCACCCGCGGGGAGGGGACGCCGGATATTTTCGTGCACATGGAGACACTGCGCCGGTTCGGCATCACCGAATTGCGGCCGGGGCAGTTCGTGCTGGTCCGTTACGGGCCGGGGCCCAAGGGGCTGATGGCGGCCGAGGTGCGTCCCGAGAGCGGCCCGCTCGGGCCCGCCTCCCACTAGCCGATTTTGCCGCTCGCCTGCGCCGGTGCTTCGCGCCGGCGCGGCGCTTGGTCGCGGCATGGCTTATTGCCGTCGGCGCCGCCGCCCCTGCGGCGCTGGCCGGCTGCGCTCCCGCGCACGCGGGCGGCGAGGCCACGATCGAGATCGTCAGCAAGACCGGCGTTCACGCCTTCTCGGTCGAGCTTGCCACCACCGACGCCGAGCGCGAACGCGGCCTCATGTTCCGTAAGGAGTTGCCGGAAGGCCACGGCATGCTGTTCGATTTCCATGAGGACCGGCCGGTCGCCTTCTGGATGCATAATACCTACATCCCCCTCGACATGATTTTCATCCGCGGCGATGGACGTATTCTCAGCATTGCCGAAAACACCGAGCCGCTGTCGGATCGCAACATTCCCTCCGGCGCTCCGGTGCGCGCCGTCCTTGAAGTGATCGCCGGCACGGCGCACAAATTCGGTATTGCGCCCGGCGACCGCGTGACCGGCGCGATCTTCGGCAACGGCCGCTGAGCCGCGCTGTCACGCCGCATGCCTTGCTGGGAGCCGATGAAGCATGTATCCAGTGCCGCGCCGGCCGGGGTTGGGCGGGGTATAGCGCAGCCTGGTAGCGCGTCTGCTTTGGGAGCAGAAGGTCGCAGGTTCAAATCCTGCTGCCCCGACCAGCTAACCCGTTGAGTCATTGCAGTTTCTGCACAGCGATCCGACGCGATCAAGCACCTCGTTCCGATCCCATCACCACGCCGGCGACACCAACAGCATGACCGCCCGCATCTACAAGCCCGCGCGCACGGCGATGCAGTCGGGCACCGCCAATACCAAGGAATGGTTGCTCGATTACGAGCCGGAACAGCCGCGCACGGTCGAGCCGCTCATGGGCTGGACGAGTTCCGGCGACATGAAGCAGGAAGTGCGCCTCTACTTCGACACCAAGGACGAAGCCGTCGCTTATTGCGAGCGCGAAGGCATTCCTTATCGGGTGTTCGAAGCGGAACCGCCGCAGCGCCCGCGTATCTCCTACGCCGACAATTTCGCCTATCCGCGCCGCGAGGCTTGGACCCATTGAGAAGCGTCACGCGCCGGGACGGCGACGGCCTCACGCGCGCTGTTCTCCATCACGAAGCCCTGCACAGTGGCGAATTGACGTTGTCGGTGCCGCAATCGGCGACGAAGGCGCGATCGCGCTTGCGCAACACACGAAGTCGTGACCGCGTAGCCTTGCGGCGTCGCGCCAATTGTGATTGGCGGGTCAGCGGCTCCTTGCCGTAAGAATCGCCCCGCGCGAAGTCGCGTCGGCGCGGAAGAGGTCGGAGGAACGACATGGCCCTCAGTTGCAGCTTTTCGCTTTTGCAGATCGCACGGGCGCTGCTCTTGGTGCCGTTGGTCGGCATGACGGCGGGCGGGGCGCGCGCCGCGGAACCCGCGGTCGTGATCCCGGCGCCGAAGATCGACGCGGCGGCGCCATCCGGCGTCGGCTTGCGGACGATCGTCTTGGCCGGCGGCTGTTTTTGGGGCGTGCAAGCCGTCTTTCAGCACACCAAAGGCGTGAGCGCGGCCGTGTCCGGCT
Organism: Xanthobacteraceae bacterium; assembly: GCA_030037105.1. Next base: position 2,799 of record JASHRY010000063.1, on the reverse strand, counting down.
ATGCCGGAGGCGACAAGCAAACGGCGCATTATGAGATGGTCGGCACCGGCGGCACCGGCCATGCCGAGTCGGTGAAGGTGACGTTCGATCCGCAGCAGATTTCGTACGGCAAGATTCTGCAGATATTTTTCTCGGTTGCGCACAATCCGACCGAGCTTAATCGGCAAGGGCCGGACGTCGGCACGCAATATCGTTCCGCAATCTTTTATGCCAACGACGAGCAAAAGCGGATCGCCAAAGCCTATATCGCCCAGCTCGATCAGGCGCGCGTCTTCAGCGCGCCGATCGTGACGCGGCTCGAGCCCCTGTCCGGCTTCTATCCGGCCGAGGATTATCATCAGGATTTCGCCGTGCTGCACCCGGATTATCCCTATATCGTCTTCAACGATCTGCCGAAGATTGAGAATCTGAAGCGGCTGTTCGCGGCTCTCTACCGCGACACGCCGGTCACCGTGATGGCTTCGAGCAAGCCGAGCCGATAGTCGCATTCTCTCCGGCGGCGAACGATTTTGATCCTGCGGCGCGGCGCGCGGCGGCTCTTTATCGTGTGTCTTCTCGTCTATGGTCATCGGCGGGGTCCTGCAGTATCGTCATTTGACGAAAAGGGCCGTCGAGAAGCCCATTGCGTTGGGCGATAAAACCGACCGGGGAGGATACCAATGGCTATGGCGACGACCTACGGGTCACTGTCCGAGTCCGAACATGGCGTGCAACTGCGCAAGGCGGTGATCGCCTCGACGATCGGTACCACCATCGAATGGTACGACTTCTTCATCTACAACATCGCGGCCGGCCTGCTCTTCGGCCGATTATACTTCCCCCACGAGTCGCCGATTGCGGGGACGCTCGCCGCCTTCGCGACCTACTTTGTCGGCTTTGCCGCCCGTCCGATCGGCGCCGTGATTTTCGGCCATTACGGCGACCGGATCGGCCGCAAGGCGACGCTGATCGCCACGCTCTTGTGCATGGGGATTGCGACCTTCCTCATCGCCTTTGTGCCGACCTATGCGTCGATCGGCATTTGGGGCGCGGTGCTGTTGACGCTTCTGCGGGCGCTGCAAGGCATCGGCGTCGGCGGCGAATGGGGCGGCTCGGTGCTCCTGTCGATGGAATGGGCGCGCACGCACGGCCACCGTGGCCTAGTGGCGTCCTGGCCGCAATTCGGCGTTCCCAGCGGGCTGTTCTTGGCGAATCTGGTGATCCTCGGTTTCAGCGCCTGGTCGGGCGATCAATTCGCCGTCTGGGGCTGGCGGATTCCGTTCGCGCTTTCGATCATCCTTGTCGGCATCGGTCTGTGGATCCGGCTCGGCATCCTGGAGACGCCGGTGTTCCAGAAGCTCTTGGACCAGAACAAGATCGAACGGGCCCCGATCACTGAAGTCATCAAGAAACAACCGCGCGAGATCATCCTCGCCGCGCTGCTGCGGATGGCCGAGCAGGCGCCGTTCTACATCTACGCCGCCTTCATCTTCTACTATGCGGTCCACGCGTTGCATATGCAGCGGAACTTCATCCTCGTCGCGGTGCTGGTGGCCGCCTGTGTCTCGTTCTTCACCATTCCGTTCGCCGGCCACATTTCCGACCGCATCGGGCGCAGGAACATGTACTTGATCGGCGCCGCCGTCACCGGCATCTACGGATTCGTGTATTTCGGGCTGGTGGACACGACGATCCCGTGGGCGGTCTTCATTGCCATCGTGCTGTCGATCGTTCCGCACGATCTGCAATACGGACCGCAGGCGGCGCTCATCGCCGAGGCGTTTACGCCGCGCTTGCGCTATAGCGGCTCCTCGCTCGGCTATCAGCTCGCATCGCTGATCGCCGGCGGGCCGGCGCCGCTCATCGCCACGGCGCTGTTCGCCGCCTACAACACCGGCTACGCGATCGCCGTCTACATCGCCGCCTGCGCGGTCGTCAGCCTGGTATCGGCGTCCTTCATGCCCGATTACACCGGCAAGGATATTTCGGCCGAGTATGACGCGTGACCTTGCCTTTCCTTCCCCGCGCGGCGGGGGAGGAGGAGCGCCGGTCAGGACGGAGGAAGAGGCGCGGCGCGTGACGTCATCCGCAACGGATCGGCCGTTCTATCTGCAGCTCTGGTTCCTGGTGCTCGTGGCGATGGCGGTCGGCGTCGCCCTGGGTGTGCTCTATCCGAACGTTGGCGCGCGGATGGAGCCCGTCGGCGACGCTTTCATCAAGGCGATCCGCGTGCTCATCGCGCCGATCATCTTCTGCACGGTGGTGCACGGCATTGCCGGCATGGCCAACATGGCCAAGGTCGGCCGCGTCGCGCTCAAGGCGCTGATCTATTTCGAGGTGCTGACCTCGGTCGCGCTCGTCATCGGGCTCCTCGCCGTCAATCTGCTCCAGCCCGGCGCCGGAATGCACGTCGACCTGTCGCACGTCGATACGTCGAGCGTGGCGCCTTATCTGGCGCAAACCCACGAGCGGACCGCCGCGCAGTTCCTTCTCGCCATCATCCCCAACACCTTCGTCGGCGCGTTCAGCGAAGGCAACGTCCTCCAGGTCCTCTTTGTCTCGGTGCTCTGCGGCTTCGCGCTGAGCGCGATGGGCGAGGCCGGCAAGCCGCTCGCCGACCTGATTGGAGCGGCTTCGCAGATGTTCTTTCGCATCGTCGGCATCGTCATGTGGGCGGCGCCGATCGGCGCGTTCGGCGCCATTGCGTTCACCGTGGGCAAGTTCGGCGCCGGCTCGCTGGTCTCCCTGGGTAAGCTGCTCATCGGTTTCTACGTCACCTGCCTGGTTTTCATCTTCGCCGTGCTCTGGCCGATCGCGCAC
>JASHRY010000062.1 GCA_030037105.1 Xanthobacteraceae bacterium | reverse complement strand
CGAGATTGCCGAAATGGTCGCGCAGCGCGCGCAGGAGCCGCGCCGAGGCGGGTATCGCCTGGCGCGGATCGAAGGGATCGCCAACGCCGGCCGCCCGCGCAACCCGCGGCATGAACTGAGCGATGCCCAAGGCGCCGACCGGACTCACGGCGTCGTGTCGCAGCCGGCTTTCCTGCCAGATCAGATTGGCGAAGAAGGGAACCGGGAGGTTGTTGTTTTCGGCGGAGGTGAGCAACGCATTGCAAAGCGCGTCGATCGACTCTGGCGCGGCTTCGTCGGAAATCACGTCCACGCCCGCGGGCGCCGGGAATTCCGGCGGCTCAACGGCGTCCTCTCCTTGATCGTGGGCTTGCTCGGATGGTTCGGCGGCCGGGATAGCCAAAACGATCTCGCGGGCGGAATCGCCCGTCGAGCGGCCGACGTCGACGGGCGCTGAAAGCAGACTGGCGCCGGCGACGAGGAGAAAATCCTGAATTTTGGACTCGGGCGCCGCGGTCTTGAGGCCGAGCAACAAGATCGCCAGCGCAAGAATTGGTCGCATGCGCCCCCTCACAGCATCGTGCTGCCGAAGTCACCTCACGGACGGGGCGCTGATGCCGAGCCAAGCCGGCGCTTTCTTGGAGAGATTGAGAATTCGTTGCGATTGTTCACGGCGATTGCTGAGCCGAGATAGGGCCTTGATGTGGCTTTGAAACTTGCGGTCCGCTACGGATTAGAATCGTTTCAGACTGCTTGCGCCAAGGCGGCGGAAGGCGGATATTGGTTACGATCGTGACCAACGCCGACGGGTCCGTAGCGCCGCCGCCTGTGGGAGATGCCATGACCCGAACCCTACGACACGCCGCGAAAGCCGACGTGAAAGTCCGCAAGGTTGAAAGCGAAGCTCCGAGCAAGGCCGCGTTCCGGTACCAATCGGGCTTCGGCAATCACTTCGTGTCCGAGGCGGTTCCCGGTGCGCTGCCGATCGGCCGCAATTCGCCGCAACGGCCGCCACACGGTCTCTATGCCGAGCAGATTTCCGGCACTTCGTTCACCACCGCGCGCACGGAAAACCGGCGCACCTGGACCTACCGCATCCAGCCCTCGGTCGTGCACCGGCCCTATGCGCGCATCGACAACGGCATGATCCGCAGCGCCCCGTTCCGGGAGGTCGATGCGACGCCGACGCAGTTGCGCTGGAGCCCGCTGCCAATTCCGAAAAGGTCCACCGATTTCGTCGAGGGTATCGTCACGTTCGGCGGCAACGGCGAGGCGGCGACGCAACGCGGCATGGCGATCCACATCTATGCCGCCAACCGCTCGATGACCGACCGCTGCTTCTACAATGCGGACGGGGAAATGCTCATCGTGCCGCAGCGGGGCCGCGCCCGTTTTGTCACCGAGCTCGGCGTGGTGGAGGCGGCCCCTGGCGAGATCGTCATCATTCCGCGCGGCCTGCGCTTCCGCGCCGAACTTCCGGACGGCCCCTCGCGCGGCTACATCTGCGAGAATTATGGTGCCATGCTGCGGCTTCCCGAGCTTGGCCCGCTCGGCGCCAACGGTCTCGCCAGTCCGCGCGATTTTCTCGCTCCGGTCGCGGCTTACGAGGACACCGAGACGCCGACCGTCCTGGTCGCGAAATTCCAAGGCAATCTATGGGCGGCGGAAATGGACCATTCTCCGCTCAACGTCGTCGCCTGGCACGGCAACTTCGTTCCTTACAAATACGACCTTCAGCGCTTCATGACGGTGGGCACGGTGAGCTTCGATCACCCCGATCCGTCGATCTTCAGCGTGCTCACGGCGCCGTCCGACCTGCCCGGCGCCGCAAACGTCGATTTCGTGATCTTCCCGCCGCGCTGGCTCGTCGGCGAGGATACGTTCCGGCCGCCGTGGTTTCACCGCAACGTCATGACCGAGTTCATGGGCCTTCTCTACGGCGCCTATGACGCCAAGGCGGAAGGATTCCTGCCCGGCGGCGCCAGCCTGCACAATTGCATGACTGCGCACGGACCCGACGCCGAGACCTGGGAGCGGGCGACCAAAGCGGAATTGAAGCCGCACAAGATCGAGAACACCATGGCGTTCATGTTCGAAAGTCGATTCGCCGTGCGGCTCACGCGCTACGCCATCGAATCATCGGAGCTGCAGCACGACTACTTTGAGGGCTGGCAAGGGCTGGAAAAGCATTTTTCGGGCCGCTAACAGTTCTGTCGATTATGATCGGGTTCGCGATCGGGCGTCGGAATCGTCGTCCGTCGGGATGAGGATGACCGGCGGCAGCGCGCGACGTTGCGATTTGACGCGCGATCGCGGTGGGAATCCGTCAACCCAACTGATAAATGTCTCACAATGGAGTCAGGTTCGGGGGGAGGCCATTCATGCACGAATTCATCCGCTACCGATACAATACCATGGCCGACCAGACGCCGGGCGGCGAATGGAAATGGCGCGTCATCTTCGAGCGCAGCGACGGATACGAGGAGGTTTTGGTCAAACATCTCGTCGTGAACGTTCCCTCTTTCAGCCGCGATGACGAAATGCCCGTCGTCGGCCGCAAGTACCACATGGCCTGCCACGGCGCGTTTCGCGTGGAAAACGGTGTCGGCATCATCGATCCCGAATGACGGAGAAGGATCGGCCCGTGACGCACGTGGCACCGCCGCGGCGCGAAGCGCAGCCAAGTGATGCGCTGCAAGCTCGGGATCGTTGCGGACGCCGAGCCTGAGAACGCGCTTATGCGCTCACCGCATCCTGGAAACGCAATAAACGCAATCAACAAAATGAGCTACGCGTCGGGCGCGGCTCCGCCGCTCGCTCCCAGTCCCGTCATGAAGCGGTGGCGAATCAACGGCGGGTCGCGCATGAGCCGCCCTCGACCGGGCTGATCGTCAATCTTCGCCGCCAGCAGCACCGGGCCGCCGGTCTCGAAGCGGCGGTCGATCAGTTGATCGAAATGCGCTTCGTCGCGCACCCATTCGCTGTGCCGGAAGCCGGCGCCGCGCGCGACCGCGACGATGTCGGTTACTCCCGCGGTCGCCGTCACTTGTTTGCCGGTAATCTGGTAGATGCCATTGTCCCAGATGATGACGGTGAGATTGGCCGGCTTCACGTTGGCGATGGTGGCGAGCGCGCCGAGCGCCATGAGGATCGAACCGTCGCCTTCAAGCGCAATCACCCCGCGTTTGGGCTGCGCCA
>JASHRY010000061.1 GCA_030037105.1 Xanthobacteraceae bacterium | reverse complement strand
TCGGCGCCAAACTGCACCGACACCGCCGCGCCACGTGACATGGATCAGCGGGTTATACGAGGCTCTGCCGCCGTGTCACCTATGTCTCCGGCCCGGACATTTGAGCGGCTGGTGCCGCGGAAGGGATTCGAACCCCCGCGACCCACGCATGACGAGTGGGTTGACAGAACTCTGCCGGCTTTTTTTGTGAGCGGCTGGTGCCGCGGAAGGGATTCGAACCCCCGACCCACGCATTACGAATGCGTTGCTCTACCGGCTGAGCTACCGCGGCATAGTCGCAGAATGCAGTAATACCCGCAAAGTCTTAACGCAAGGGCAGCCTCACTTCGCGTCGGCCTCCGCGCGCAGCTTGAAGCGCTGGATTTTCCCGGTCGCGGTCTTCGGCAGCTCGCGGCGGAACTCGATCGAGCGCGGATATTTGAAGGCGGCGAGCTTTTGCCGGCAATGGTCCTGCAGCACGCGCGCCAGACCGTCGCCCGCTTTTTCCGGCGATTTCAGCACCACGAAGGCTTTCGGCTTGATGAGCCTATCGTCGTCCGGCCAGCCGACGACGGCGGCTTCGAGCACGTCGGGATGGCTCTGCAGCACCGCCTCGACCTCGAACGGCGAGACGTACATGCCCGAGACTTTGAGCATGTCGTCGTGCCGCCCGCAATAAACGAAATAGCCGTCCTCGTCCTCGATATATTTGTCGCCCGAGCGCGTCCATTCGCCCAAGAACGTCGCGCGCGACTGCTCGCGGTTGTTCCAGTACATGACCGCGCTGGTCGGCCCGCGCACCTGCAGCTCGCCCATCGCGCCGCGCGTTTTGACGACCGCGCCGTCGTCATCGACCAAACGGACGTCATAGCCGGGAACCGGCTTGCCGGTGGTGCCGTATCTCACCTCGCCGGCGCGGTTCGAGAGGAAGATGTGCAGCATCTCGGTCGAGCCGAGCCCGTCGAGAATATCGACGCCGTAGCGCTCGCTCCAGCGCCGGCCGACGTCGGCGGGCAGCGCTTCGCCGGCGGATACGCAGCGCCGCAACCGCGTCTCCACGCGCCGTGGCGCGGCCGCGCTGGCAAGAAATCCGGCGTAGAACGTCGGCACGGCGTAGAACACGGTGACGCGGTGCTTTTGCAGAATCCCGGCTACCGCGTCCGGCGTCGGCCGCTGCGCCAGCAGAACGGTCGTCGCCCCCGCCGACATCGGAAAGGTAAGCGCGTTGCCGAGGCCGTAGGCGAAGAACAGCTTGGCCACCGAGTAGCACACGTCGTTCTCGGCGATGCCGAGAATGGGCTTGGCGTAAAGTTCGTCCGTGAGCCTGAGGTCGGCGTGGGTGTGCACGGCGCCCTTGGGTTTGCCGGTCGAGCCCGACGTGTAGAGCCAGAAGCAGATGTCGTCGCGCACCGTCGCCGCGGTCGCGGCGTCGGCTGTGGCGGCGGCAAGCAGATCCTCGAAACGCGGACGGCCGTGCGTGTTCTCGCCGGACACGATCACGTGTTCGAGGTTCCCCGTTGCGCCGATCGCATTGGCGAACTTCGGATAAAGCTCCTCGGAAACGACCAGGAGCCGCGCCCGGCTGTCGTCGAGCATGAAGCGGTAATCGTCCTCGGTTAAGAGCGTGTTGACTGGCACCGGGACCACGCCGGCCTTGATCGCGCCGAGGAAGGCGGTCGGCCAATCGATGCCGTCAAGGAGGCAAATGAGGATGCGCTCCTCGCGGCGGATGCCGAGCGCGCGCAGCACGTGAGCAAAGCGCGCGACGCGTTCGGCGAGCTCGCCATAGGTCCAGCTTCGGCGTTGATCGATATAGGCGGGCTTGCCGGCGCGGCCGGCGTCGAGGTTGCGCTGGAGGATGTCCGCGGCGAAATTGTAAACGCGCGGGATCGCGTCGGCGGCCGCGCCCGGCGCGAGATTCGGCTGCGCAATGGTCATCGCCGCGTCCCCTCGCAAATAACCGGGTCTCGCCCGGTCTGCCCGTCAACTGCCGCGTCGCCACATTATGCCGACGGAAAAATTCGGCGGCAACGGCGCGGCATGCGTGCCAATGTCACGCTGGCGGAATTGCGCTATGACAGGATGCAACCCAAGAGCCGGGAGCATTTCCGTGATTGCAAGCCACGACCGAATCCTCACCACCCACGTCGGCAGTCTGCCGCGCAACGAAACGCTGAGCGAGCTTCTGGTGCGCCGCGAGGCCGGCGAGAGCTACGACAGGGCGCAGCTTAACGCCGAGATGGACAAGGCGGTGCGCCACGTAGTGGCGAAGCAGAAGGACGCCGGCATCGACATCGGCAACGACGGCGAGCAGCAGCGCGTCGGTTTCCAAACCTACGTGCCGCAACGCATGTCCGGCTTCGGCGGCGAATCGAAGCGCCGCCGCGGTCGCGAGTTCGAGGAATTTCCCGAGCTGACGCAATATCTCATGCGTCGGTTTCCGAGCGTCAGCAAGCAGCAGAACGCGCCGCAGGCGCAGGCCGAGCTGCACTATCGCGACACGGCGGCGATCGACGCCGAGATCGCCCGCTTCACGCGCATCGTCGGCGAAGGCAAATCCTTCGCCGAGGCGTTCATGACCGCGCCGTCGCCCGGCATCATCGCCTCAACCATGCTCAACGCCCATTACCCGACGCACGAGGCCTACCTCGCCGCCATCGCCCGCGAGATGAGCAACGAATATCGCGCGGTCCACGAGGCCGGGCTCGTTCTGCAGATCGACGCGCCCGATCTCGCCATGGACCGCACCATGTTCTACCGCGACAAGTCGGATGCGGAATTCGTCAAGGCGGTGGAACTGCACGTCGCAATGATCAACAAGGGGATCGCGGGGATTCCGCGCGAGCGGCTGCGGCTGCATGTGTGCTACGGCAATTGGGAAGGGCCGCACATCCACGACGTGGCGCTCGAAAAAATCCTGCCGGCGCTCTACCAGGCCGAGGTCGGCGCACTGTCGATCGAATTTGCCAATCCGCGTCACGCCCATGAATATGCCGCGCTCAAGCGCGCGCCGTTCCCCAAGGACATGATCCTCATTCCCGGCGTGGTCGAATCGACCAGCAATTTCGTCGAGCATCCGCAGGTGATCGCGCGCCGGATCGAGGAGGCGGTGGCGGCGATCGGCGACCGCGAGCGCGTCATTGCCTCGACCGATTGCGGCTTCGGCACCTTCACGCGGCGCGAATGGGTCGTCGAACCGGTGGTTTGGCTCAAGCTCAAATCGATCCGCGACGGCGCCGATATTGCTTCCGCCCAGTTGTGGGGCAAAAGCCGAAACTGCTAATCCATATGCCGAGAGAGACCAGCTGGACAATCTCCTGAAAGCTTGCAACTAAAGAGGCGCCCATGTACGCCAACCTCCAACTCTTCATCGACGGTGAATGGCTCAACGGCGACGGTCGCGCCGGCGAGGATGTCATCAATCCGGCGACGGAAAAGCCGCTCGCGCATCTGCCGCACGCGGGCACGGCCGATCTCGACCGCGCGCTCGAAGCGGCGAAGAAGGGTTTCGCAGTCTGGCGCGCGACCTCGGCCTACGACCGCGCCAAGATCATGCGCAAGGCCGCCGATCTCATGCGCGAGCGCTACGACGCGATCAGCAAAATCCTGGTGCAGGAAGAGGGCAAGCCGTATCCTGAAGCGCGCGCCGAGGTGCTGACCTCCGCGGACATCATCGAGTGGTACGCCGAGGAAGGCCGCCGCGCCTATGGCCGCATCGTGCCCGGCCGCGGCAAGGGCTTGCGCCAGATCGTGGTGCAGGAGCCGGTCGGCATCGTTGCCGCGTTCACGCCGTGGAATTTCCCGGTGTTGACGCCGGCACGCAAGATCGGCGGCGCCCTCGCCGCCGGGTGCGCGCTCATCCTCAAAGCGTCCGAAGAAACGCCGGGCGCCTGCGTCGAGATGGTGCGCTGTTTCGCCGATGCCACCATGCCGGCCGGCGTGCTCAATCTGGTCTTCGGCGTGCCGGCGATCATCTCTGAGCATCTCATCGCCAAGGACGAGGTGCGCAAGATCTCGTTCACCGGTTCGATCCCGGTCGGCAAGCACCTTGCCGCGCTCGCCGCGAAAGGAATGAAGCGCGCCACCATGGAGCTCGGCGGCCATGCGCCGGTCGTGGTGTTCGCCGACGCCGACCCGGAAAAATCTGCCGACACCATCGCCGCCTACAAGTACCGCAACGCCGGCCAGGTGTGCATCTCGCCGACGCGGTTCTACGTGCAGGAGCCGGTCTATGGCCGCTTCCTCGCGCGCTTTGCCGAATATGCCAAGTCGCTCAAGCTCGGCGACGGCCTGCAGCGGGGCGTCGCCATGGGGCCGCTGGCGAATGCGCGGCGCATCGACGCCATGGAAACTTTCGTCAACGACGCCAAGGACCGCGGCGGCAAGATCGTCACCGGCGGCCAGCGCCGCGGCAATCAGGGCTACTTCTACGAGCCGACGGTGATCACCGACGTGCCCGACGACTGCAAGGTCATGACCCAGGAGCCGTTCGGTCCCCTGGCGCCGGTGGTCACGTTCAAGACGTTCGACGAAGTGGTGGAGCGCGCCAACGCGCTGCCCTACGGGCTTGCCGCCTACGCCTTCACCGGCTCGGGGCACACGGCGAACCTGATCGGCGAGGCGCTGCAATCAGGCATGGTCGGCATCAACTCCATCGCCGTATCGACGCCGGAGACGCCGTTCGGCGGCGTCAAGGAATCCGGCTACGGCAGCGAAGGCGGCATCGAGGGACTGCAAGCCTATCTGAACACGAAGTTCATCTCGCAGGCTTAGCGCATGATCCGGAAAAAGCCTGCTCCGGACTTGATCCGGGGTCGGAACCGGTTTCCTGAAAAAATCATGCTCCGCCAAGACGCTGGAGCGCAAACCGATTCAATGTGATCGGATTGCGCTCCAGTTGCGCTCGGCAACCCCCTCACGCCCCTTCTCTGCGCGGGGCGAGGATTTGCGATCAGCCGTGATCGAGGAGGCCGAAATACGGGCCGAGTTGCTGGCGCACGCGTTGCATTGAGGCGCGGGCGGCCAAGGCGTCCATGGCGATGCGAGCGAGCGGGCGGAGTTGCGAAGGACGCGTCGTCAGGTCGCGCAAAATCGCCGAAACGTCGGCGCAACCGTCCGGACGCATGCCAAGCAGTGCGGCGGGCGGAACCACGCGGTGGGCCGGATCGACAATGACGCGCACGGCGGCGAAGGCAAGCCGGTGTGCGGCGGCGACGCGCGCCACCAGATGGGATTCCATATCGACCGCCGCGGCGCCGGTCGCCCGGTGCAGTTCCCGCTTCTTCGCCGGCTCCGCGACCGGCACGTCGACCCCTACGATCGGGGCGTGCACGGCGCCAGCGATCATTCCGAGGAGCTTGCGTGACCAGGCCGCATCCGTGGCGCGGACGGTCTGCGATTCGCGGACCGCGGACGCCACGACCCAATCGCCGGCGCGCAGATGAGAGGCCAAGCCGCCGGCGACTCCGAAGCTGACCAGGCCGCGATATCCTTGACGGACGGCGCTTTCCGCCACCGCCGCCAACTTGCCACCGGCGGCGCGGCAAACGACCAGCACTCCGGGGCCGGCGGCGATGCGGGCCTCGAAGGCCATGCCGACGAATGCAATGACGATGCGACGGTGTTTCTCGACCGCAAGATCGGCGACCTCATTCGTGTCGTCGCCGTCACCCACCATTCCATCTGCGAATGTCGCCCCCGCGAAATCCAAATGGGATGTCATAAGAAACCTTTGCCCTCACCTCTGTGACCCAGCCCCGATTCACGCCCTCCGCGGTGGGGGTATACACGCGGAACCACTCGGCCCATTCCCAGCAAAGACCGAGTGCGGATTAGAATCTATCACAATCGAATTGCCAAGTCCGAATTCCTCTATTCCATTCTGCTATGCAGCCAGCCGATAGCCTTTTGGCGGTGAAAGTGCTTGATTTTCTCTGCGCAGATGGGCGCGCGATGGGCAGCAAGGCACAGGTCTTCATCACCGGAGCCACAGGATTCGTCGGCTCGGCAATTGCGCGAAAGCTCTGTCTCGGCGGATTCGCGGTACGGGCCTTGGTCCGGCGCGGCAGTCCGCGGTTTCACCTTGATGGACTCGATCTGGAGTTTGTCGGCGGGGACATCCGCGACGCAGTCTCCATGCGGCGGGCGATGGCCGGCGTCCGCTATGTGTTTCATGTCGCGGCCGATTACCGGTTGTGGGCGCGGGATCGCGGCGAGATTTTCACCAATAATGTGGAGGGTACGCGCATCGTCATGCAGGAGGCCAAACATGCCGGCTGCGAGCGCGTGGTCTACACCAGCAGTGTCGCCACCATCGCCTTGCGTGCCGACGGCGGTCCGGCGGACGAAACCGTTCCATTGTCGGAGAGTCAGGGAATAGGCGCCTACAAGCGCAGCAAGATCGCCGCCGAACGGCTGGTCGAGGCGATGATCGCCGAGCATGCTCTTCCCGTCGTCATCGTCAATCCCTCGACGCCGATCGGGCCGCGCGATGTGCGGCCGACCCCCACGGGCCGCATCATCGTGGAGACGGCCCGGGGCCGCGTGCCGGGATTCGTCGATACCGGGCTTAACCTCGTCCATGTCGATGACGTGGCCGACGGACATATCGCGGCGTTGAACCGCGGCGTTATCGGCGAACGCTATATTCTCGGCGGCGAAAACGTGCTGCTCGCCGATATGCTTGCCGACATCGCGCACCTGGCGGGCGCGCCTCGGCCGCGCTTGCGCATTCCCCGTGCGGTCGCCGTTGCGGCGGCTTGCCTTGCCGAGGCGACCGCCGCGCTGACCGGACGCGAGCCGTTTATCACCTTGGACGGCATTCGCATGGCCGAGCACCGCATGTTCTTCACCGCGGCCAAGGCCGAACGCGACCTCGGCTTTCGCGCGCGGCCATACCGCGAGGCGCTCGCGGACGCGGTCCGTTGGTTCCGGGAAGCGGGATATCTCGACGGCAAGCGCGAGCGCTAAACTGCGTCCGCGTAGCCGCCGAGTGCGTAGCCCGACTGCCGCACCGCGGCGGTGGTCTCGGCGCTGCACAGGGCAGCAAATTCCTCGGCGTAGCGGTAGCCCGGGGCCGCCCCGGCGAAGGCGTTCGTCACCGCGGGGTGCAGGTAGATTTCGACCAGGCCGGGCGGTAGCCGGCCGAGGAGCGCGGCGAGGCGCGCTCCGGTCATGGCGCCGGACCAGGCCAATCCGAACACCGCGTCGGCGGCCGTCAGTCCGGCCCGCCGGGTGCGGCGACGCAGCCGCGCGGCCCACGGCGCCACGATCCGGCCCAGCCGGCGCCGGGTGCGCGGATCGATCCCCGCAACAATGCGCCACGGTTCGACCGGCACGCGCAGCGCGCGCATGCCGTATCGCCGTCCGATGGCCATGATCGAAGCGGCGACGGCCGGATGCAGATGAAAGTGCCGATGCGCATTGACGTGGTCGAGCGGCAGCCCGGTGGCGTGAAAAATCTCGAATTGCGCGGTGATTTCCCGCGCCGCTTGCCGCCGCAGGGAAGCGTCCAGGGCAAGCTGCGCGCCGTAGCGGGCAAGGTCGTTGCGCAATCGGCCGTGGCGATCGATGAGACCGGGTATGTGCGCGCGCTCGGTCACCGCCTCGCCATCGACGAGGACAAGGTGAAGCCCGACACGCAGGTTAGGCAACCGTCGCGCGCGCTCCACCGCGTCGGCCGCGGCTGGAGCGCCGACCATGAGACTTGCGGCGCTGAGAATACCGTTTCTATGCGCCGCCTCGACGGCTTCGTTGACGGGCTCGCTGAGCCCGAAATCATCCGCATTTATGATCAGGCGGTTCAGTGCGCCAGCTCCCGCCGCTCGCGCAGGAAGGCGAAGAACTCCAAGCCTTCGCGCAATCGCCGCAGCATCATGTCCGGGCTGCGTACCATCTCCGAGACGATTGTCGCGATCTTGGGCGCGCGGAAATAGAAACGCCGGTAGAAATCCTCGACCGATTGGAAAATCTCGGTATGGCTCAAATGCGGGTAATGCAATGGCGCGAGCTGCACACCGTTCTCATCGACCAGCTCGGCATGCTCTGCGTCAAGCCATCCATGCTCGAGCGCTTGCCGGTAAAGCTCGGTGCCCGGATAGGGAGCCGCGAGCGAGACCTGAATCGTGTGTGGATTGATCTCTCGGGCAAAGCGGATGGTCTCCTCGATCGTTTCCCGGCTTTCGCCCGGAAGCCCGAGGATGAAGGTGCCGTGGATGGTGATGCCGAGCTCGTGGCAATCCTTGGTGAAGCGCCGCGCCACGTCGATGCGCATCCCCTTCCTGATGTTGTGCAGGATCTGCTGGTTGCCGGTCTCATAACCCACGAGCAGGAGCCGCAAGCCATTGTCGCGCATCACTTTCAGCGTGTCCCGCGGCACGTTCGCCTTGGCATTGCACGACCAGGTGATGCCGAGCCTGCCGAGCTCCCGCGCGATCGCTTCCGTGCGCGGCCGGTCGTCGGTGAAGGTGTCGTCGTCGAAGAAAAATTCCTTCACTTGCGGGAACGCGTCTTTGGCCCAGCGAATCTCCTCCACGACATTGCCGACGCTGCGGGTGCGATAGCGATGGCCGCCGACCGTTTGCGGCCACAGGCAGAAGGTGCAGCGCGATTTGCATCCCCGTCCGGTGTACAGCGAGATATAGGGATGCTTGAGATAGCCGATGAAATAGTTCTCGATCTTCAAGTCGCGCTTATAGACCGGCGTCACGAACGGCAGTTCGTCCATGTTCTCGAGAATGGCGCGCGGCTTGTTGTGCCTGATCGCGCCGGCGGCATCGCGATACGACAGCCCGGCAATGGTGCTCCAGTCGCGGCCTTCCGCCACTTCCTTGATGGTGAAATCGAACTCGTTGCCGGCCACGAAATCGATCGCAGGCGAGCTCGCGAGGCTCGAGCGCGGCTCGACCGCGACCTTGGCGCCGACGAAGCCCGTCTTCATGCGCGGATTGGCGGCCTTGAGCGCTTCGACGACCCGGACATCGGAGGCGAATGACGGCGTCGAGGTATGCAGCACCGCGAGGTCGTAATTCGCCGCCTCGCGCAATATGTCGGCAAGCGCGAGCCGATGTGGCACGGCATCGATGAGCTTGCTGCCGGGAACGACGGCGGCGACCTGGGCGAGCCAGGTCGGATACCAGTAGGAGCGAATCTCGCGCCGTGCCTGGTAGCGCGAGCCGGCTCCGCCGTCGAAACCGGTGAAGGATGGAGCCTGCAGGAGCAAGGTGCGCATCATGTGATTCCTCGGGTCTTATCTCCGATCAGAGTGCCGTCTCCGGCCACGCGATAGTCGGCGCCCCGCCAGTGGATTGTCGCCCCGAAGAAGCTCGTTACATAGACGGCGAAAGCGATGATATCTTGCAGCGGAATGAGCCAGTAATTCTGCCGCGGCAACTCGAACCGGCGTTCGACGCAGCGGCAGAGCGTCACGCGTGAAGCCAGGACGGCAACCGCGAGCAGGGCCGCGGCGCTGCTCCCCGAAAGCATGCCAAGAAGGGCGAGCGGCCAGGGATGGGTCACGATCGAGCCGGCGTACCCGATCGGGTCGATGCTCTTGATCGTGCGCGCCACCCGCAACTGATGCCGCACGAGCTGCCGCAGGCTGCTTTCGAAGCATTTATGGCCGACCAGGAACGGCGCCGTGGCGATGTCATAACCGGCGGATCGCACGGCAAGCCCGATCGCGTAATCGTCGGCGAGCACGTCGGCGAGGGCGGGAAAGCCACCGATCCGGTCGAGCACCGGCCGGCGCAAGGCGATCGTGGCGCCGAAACACGATTTCGCCAGGCCGAGGCCGATGGCGGCGATCGCCTGCGGCAGGAAATGCGAATTGATGGCGAGAGCGGACAGACGCGCCCATAGTCGCTCTCCGCCGATGCCGTAATAGAGGCAGGTGGCGGCGCCGACGCGCGGCGCCGCCAGGAGCGCGGCGAGGGTGCGCAGATAACCGGGCCCGACGACGATGTCGGCGTCGGAGATCACCAGGGTGTCGTAGCGGGCGCGCGGAAGCATATTGATCAGGTTCGATATCTTGCGATTGACGCCATGACTGCGCGGGTCGACGACCAGCTCGATCGCCTTGTCCGGAAAATCGCGTCTCATTCCGCGCACGTCGGTCGCGGCGGCCGAAGCGTAATCCTGCGTGCCGCACACAACTTGAATCGAACCATCGTAGTCCTGCCGGCAGAACGCCGCGAGCCGCGCAGGCAGGTCGGGCTCGGCGCCGTGCAGCGGCTTCAAGATCGTCACCGGCGGCTCCGCGCCGCTACCGCGCGTCTCCTTGCCGCGGAAATCTTTGCCGCGGAAGCCGAGAACGAAAGCAGCTTCGACCAAGGTAAAAAGGCAGCCGACGAAGGCGACAGCGAGACAGATGTCGCATAGCGACAAGACGAACGACACCAGGTCGGGAATGCTCTCGGCAATGCTCATGACACGTTAAGCCCCCAGCGAAGACCCTTCCACGACGCCGAATTTCTTCTCCAGCGCCCGCCGCGAAAGATAGATCGGCACCCGTACGCGCTTAAGCGTGTCGATACGCAGCGCACCGGCATTCTGCACGAAGACGATCAGCGAGATCAGGATATTTTCACCGAAACGGCGCAGGCATTGACCGATAGTCAAAGGCGCCGACTCGGCAATCGTCTCGAAACCGAAGCGCGCCATGATACGCGCGAGTTGCTCGCTCTGCGTCGGGGTGCCGGAGGGCGCATCGGTCCAGATCGCCGTGATGTCGGCGAGGTCGGGATGCGACGCGAGATAGCGCGCAAGGTCGCGCAGCGAATTCGTCATCACGTGCTGCATCTGCCGCGCCCAGCCGATCGTGGGTCCACTCTGCGGCACCGGCGGGATCTGCTCGTTCCAGAAATGCAGCCGCACGATCCGCTCACCCGGATGCACACGCGTTCCATCGCGCAGCGCGAACCGGCGCGGAGCGCGGGTGATATCGATGCGGAAAACGCAGGACGGATTGCGAGTATATTCGAACACCGCCTGCCGGCGGCGCAAGCGCCCGTCAAGCGCTAAAACGAGCTCCGCCAGCCAGGGATGGCTGTACAGCGACTGCGTCCGTTGCTGTGCGGAATCCCACACCGCCATATAGCGGGCTCCGCGTTTCCTCAATCCCCCGGGCAACTCTCCTGCGCCAAGAAAGTTGCCGGATGCTGCCATAATATAGCCGAGTTCCGTGCCGTTGCGCGAGAGCCGAGAACGACAGCTTCCACGCCGGGCGTCCGCCCCCTATTTGGGCTGATCGCCGTACAACGTCGCCAACGCGCTCCTGACGACCAAGGCCAGCGGCACCGCCAGGATTACGCCCGGAATGCCAAGCACGATGCCGCCGGCAAGGAAGCAGAAGATGATCAGCGCCGGATGTACACGCGCCGCGCGGCCGAGCACGATCGGGCCGACGATTTGGTCGATCGACAGGCGCAGCACGGTCGCATAAGCCGCGTAGGCAAAGATGCTCGCCATTCCCGTCGCCGAACGCAGCGCCACCAAGCCGGCGATGATCGCCGCAGACGTCGGGCCGATCACCGGCACGGTCTCGAGAATCCCGGTCAGCAGGGCCAAGAGCACGGCATGTCTGATGCCGAGGATGACGCCGAGACCGACATAGGCGGCAATTGTCGCGTAGATCACCACCGCAAACACGCCGAGGAAATAGCGCATCAGCACCGGGTCGAGACGCGCCCAGATTCGCGCGACCAACGCGCGGCGATGCGGCGGCACAATCCAGAACAATCCGCGCGCCACTTGATGGCCGCTCGCCAGAAAGTAAAACAGCAACACCAGCGTGAGGAATGCGCCCATGACGGTGGCAAAGCCGTAGCCGGTCAGCATCGCGATCCCGCCCGTCCGACCGATGAGGTCGCGGGCCCGATCAACTACCGATTGCGCGATGTCGTGAGCGGTGAATGATTGCCCGAACAGCCGAACGGGCTCGTCGCCGATCGTCTGCCGGAGCAACATCTCCAGCGTGCCCGGCAAATCCGCGGCGAAGCTTCTCGTCTCGGCCACGACGTGCTGGGTCGCGAATGTCATGCCGGCGCCGGCGATGCCGACGATAAGCAGGAACAGCACGACCGCGAACAGCAAACGCGGCCATCGCGTGCGCTTTGCCAGCCAATCCAATAACGGCGTACACAGATAGGCGATGATCGCCGCGAGCAGGAAGGGCAGCAGTATAGCCTTGATCAAATAAAGAAAGATTGCGATGGCGGCGGCGGCGAGCATGACCGCGCGAATCTCTCCCGAGTCGAGAGGCTCGGGGGTGCGGCCGCCCTCAACGGACCGCACCTCCTTGTCGGCAGTCCGCGCAGCTTTCATGAATAGATTCGGCCCTTCCAGCTCACCCGGCCGCTGACGCGGCGGCGCACGCTGTCGAAGGCCATCAGCGCGCCCGCCGTATAGCTGAGCGGGAACAGAAGACCGTACCAGAACGGAATGCGGAAATAGAGCGCGGCGGAGACATGCAAGCCGACGGCCGCAGCCGAGCCGGCGAGCGCCAGAATCAATGCGGAAGCCGCGCCCTCGGCGCCTCGCGCCCAGCCTTCGAGGTCGATGAGCGGGATCACCAACGTCGCCCACGCCATGGTCACGGCAGTCAGTGCCACTGTCATGGTCGCGGCTCTGCCGCCGAACGTATCGACCAGATTCTTGGCAAGTCCCGGCCAGAGCGTTCGCCACCCGGTATACATGCGTGTCGAGATAAGCCGCTCGCCGGCCATGAGCAGGACGGATCGTCCGGATTGCTTCAGCCGCCGTGCGAATTCCAGGTCCTCGCAAATGGCGCTGCACACGGCCGCGTGGCCGCCGACCGCCTCGTAGGCGTCGCGCCGGACCAACATGAATTGGCCGGTCGCCGTGGCATCGTGACCGGTGCGTGCCTGAACCTGTCGCAGGTCCTGGACGAAAGACAAAACAATGAGGCCGCACGGTATGATGAGGCGCTCGGCAAAGGTCCGCAGCTCCTGGCGCGGCGCCAGCGACAACAGGTCGAGATGCCGTTCGACCGCCGCGCGCATTGCGCTCGACACCAGCGCCGGGCGCGCCCTCACGTCGGCGTCGATGAAGCACAGCCACTCGATCTCGGGCGGTACGGTCCGCGCGCCGATCCAGCACGCGTGCGACTTGCCGGTCCAGCGCGGGGGCAGCGGCGGGCTTGGGATCAAGGTGATCTGCACATGGTTCGCAGCGAGACGGCGGACGATTGCGGCGGTCGCGTCGGCCGAGTGATCGTCGACCACGAGTATGCTCAGAAGGCTTGGCGGATAGTCCTGCATGAGCAGGGATTGCAGGCATGGCTCGATATTCGCTTCCTCGTCGCGCGCCGGCACGATCACCGCGATATGCGACACGCGATCGCGCGGCGGCGGCGCGGCGGCGAGGCGCGGGAAAAGCCCGCGTTGCGTAGCGGCCCGCAGGATCAACCACGATATGATCGCGAGCCATATGGAAGAGAACAGAAGCTCCACAGCCTTGACCGATACTGCGCACCCCACCCCGCCGGGACGAGCCGACGCTCGGGCACGTGAACTATGGGAGACGGTCTCAAGTTCCGCCGTGGTCGCCGCGGGCACGGCCGCGCGGCGCTCCACATTCTTCCCGTTCAAGGGAGTGGAAGGGGAAGAAAACCCGAACGCAGATCGCTCCCACGAAAGGGCGTCGAGCGGCGGAACTTTAGCGAATTGTCGCAATGGAAGCAAAGCGAACTCTCGTCGCGGGCGCCGCATCCCGGCGCGGCTTCACGCCTTCGCCGATGGTGGAAGCCCGAGGCCGCGCAGCATGAAATCGACCAATTCGTTGACCAGAAGCTCGGGCGACCTCAGGTGAGGAAGCGCCCAACGCCGCAACGCGACCATGGTCGGCAAGAAAGTGATGATGTTGGCCGTCAGTTGCAAATCGCGAGACGAAATCCGCCGCCGCCGATCGGCCTCTGCCAAAAGCTGTTCAAAATTTGCAATAAACTCGCCGACGCGCGCCAGGATGACGCGCAAGGATCGCCGGTCGAGATTGTGACTTTCGTGATAGAGCAGCAAAATCGTGCTCTGCCGTTCGATCATCACCTGGACGACGCCGCGCAGCGCCGCTCTCAGCCGCTCGGTCGCGTCGCCTTTTGTAGTGAGCGCCCGGCGAACGCTATCCTGATATTCGGTGACGATCCGATCGCAGACTAGGAACAGAATGTCCTCCTTCGAGCGGACATAATTATAGATGGTGCCCTGGGTAAGTCGCGCGGCGCGACCGATGTCGCGCACGGTGGTCTGATGAAATCCTTTCTCGCCGAATACCTTGATCGCAGCGCGGACGAGCTGTTCGCGCCGATCGCGGATCAGGCTCGCATCTTTGGTCGTGGTCTTGACCCGGCGGAGCACCGGCGGCTTGATCGTCGCCTTGTCCTTTGCCGGCTGTTTGCGCGCCAACGGCGTCTCGGAAACAAGCGTCACAAGTTGTCTTATCCTCTATCGGCTCATTGATGCCGCTGTCGGCTCAACATATGTCATAACTTGCGTCAAAAAGCATCTTGACTTTATTTTTTGCCACTCAATAAACTGAGCGCTCAGTCAGAAAAGAACAGAGCGGCGGGAGGGAGCATGGCTGGTGGAAAGAGGTTTTTCCTGGCGCTCGCGGCGTCTCTCGTCCTGGCGGCGGCTCCCGCCGTGGCCGAGCAAGGCGTCACCGCGGACACGATCACGATCGGCGCATTTGGACCGATCACGGGGCCGGCGGCTTATATCGGACTCGCCGGCCGCGACGGCGCCGCCATGGCCATCAAGGAGATCAATGCCGCCGGCGGCGTGAACGGCCGCAGGCTGGTCATGATCTTCGAGGACGACGGTCACTCCCCCGCCAAAGCCTTGGCCGCGGTGAAGAAACTCGTTGATGAAGACAAGGTATTCGCCATCTTCTGCGTTGCCGGCAGCAACGGCACCATCGGAACTATCGATTATGTCAAGCAGAAGGGGATCGTAATGTACGTCTCCTTTGCATCGGCGCCGGCCGTGACCTGGCCGTTCGCCAAGAATCTGTTTCGCGGCGGCACCACTGAAGTGCCGCGCTATGGGGAACTCTACGCCGAATACATCGTCGACGGCATGAAGGCGACCAAAATCGGTATTATCAGCGGCCGCGAGGAATATCCGAAGAACGAAGGCGACGCGCTGACCAAGCACTTGCAGAGCTGGTATAAGATCGCGCCGGTGAAGCGGGTCGAGTTCAATATCGGCGACAAGGATTTCACGCCGCAACTGTTGGCGATACAGCAGGCGAACCCGCAAGTCATCGCTTTTTTCGGCAATCCCGCCGAAGCAGCGATTGCCTTGCGGCAAGCCAAGGAACTCGGCCTCAGTCAACCGTTCTTCGTCGGCACCAATATGGTCGACCAGGGAATCCTGACCGCCGCCGGTCCCGCTGCCGAGGGCATAAGCGGGTTCGCGTTGATCCCGCTCCTTCCGAATTCAAGCGATCCGGCGATGAAAGCCTGGCGCGCCAAGTGGAAAGCGGAATATCCCAACCTGCCTGCAAGCCGCCCCAACACCTTCGACATTCTCGCCTACGGCGACATGTACGTGTTGGCCCAGGGGATGCGCAACGCCGGCAAGGACTTGACCACCGCCGGCCTCATCAATGCACTGGAGAATCTTCGCGATTACCGCGTCGGTCCAATCGCCAGCCCGCGTACCTTCAGCAAAATCCATCACATCGGCAATCTGCGCCTGCAGCCGATGCAGGTGAAGAACGGCGAATGGGTGCAGGTGAAGTGGGAAAGCAAGCGGCCGAGCGACATCCTGCAGCGTTATCGATGAGGTAAGGAGCGCCGCGGAAGAGAAGAGCCGCGCCCGTCTCCGTAGAGCTCGTCATGACATGGCGGATCGCGTTGCAACTCGCGCTTTCAGGGCTCAGCGTGGGTGCCATTTACGCCATCGTCGCTTTGTCGCTGGCCATTCCGTTCAAAGCGAGCCGCGTTCTGAATTTCGCGCAGGGCGAGCTGGTGACGCTCGGCGCTTACATTGCATTGGTACTGACGTCCTTCGGTCTGCCCTACGCGGCGATGGTGCCGGCAACGCTGCTGCTCGCGGCGGGATTCGGCGTTCTGATCGAGCGCGTCGTCATTCGCCCCATCATTGGCGCGCCGGACTTCACCCTAGTCATCGCCACCTTTGCTCTTGGGCTGATCATCAGGGCGTTGATCCGCATCCATTGGCAAGACAATACCTTCTTTCTGCCCGTACCTTATGGTGGATCGGACATCGCGATCGGACCGGTGCGGGTCAACCCGGCGTATCTTGTCATCATCGGCAGCACCGCCGCCTTGGTCGCTTTGCTGGTGCTGTTCTTCGCACGAACCAAGCTTGGCAAGGCGATGCGTGCGGTCGCGCAAAACCAGACCGCGGCCCGGCTGATGGGGATCGGCGTGAACACGGTATTCGGCTCGGCGTGGGCGCTGTCTGCAGCCATCGGTGCGCTGGCCGGCTTGCTGCTGGCGCCGGTGATCGGCATCAATCCCGAGATCGGACAGCTTATTCTCAAGGCGTTGGTCGCGGCGGTGATCGGCGGCTTCGGCAGTCTCGGCGGTGCCGTATTCGGCGGGCTTCTGCTCGGTGTCTTGGAGACTTACACGGGCGCGATGTTCGGTGCCGCGCTCAAGGAGATCATCCCTTTCGGCATCCTGATCGCTTTGCTGCTCGTCCGGCCCCAGGGCATATGGGGCACGACGCAGGCCCGTGTGTAGCTCGCGATGCGCCTGTCGTATGTCTTCATCACGATCGTCATGGTGCTGTTTCTGGTGTTGCCTCTGTTCGGCAGCAGCTATCAGATCTATCTGGCCGAGCTGGTCCTGATCAATATCGTCGCCGCTATCGGGCTCAATCTGCTGACCGGAAATTGCGGGCAGATTTCGCTGTGCCACGCCTCGCTCATGGCGATCGGCGCTTATACGACCGCGCTTTTGACGACGCGCCTTGCCGTCACTTACCTCCTCGCGCTCCCGCTCGGCGTGACCGCGACCACGGTTCTGGGAGCGGCGTTGGGATACCCGGCGCGACGGCTTTCCGGTCTTTATCTCGCTCTGGTCACGCTCGGCTTTCTTGCGATGGTATCGATCCTCATCGAGGAATTTCCAGAAATAACCGGGGGCGTGCGTGGCCTCAGCTTGGCGAAGCCGGAGCTTGTCGGTTTGCGGCTGAACGCAGGCGCGCTTTATTATTTTGTTCTTGGCGTCGCAGTGCTTGCCGTCCATGCCGGCTTGGGCATTCAGCGCTCGCGTTACGGCCGCGCCTTCAATGCGGTGCGGCAGAGCGTGATCGCGGCGCAGGCGCTGGCGATCTCGCCCGGCCGAACAAAACTCCTGGCGTTTTCGATCGCCGCCGCATTTGCGGGGCTGGCCGGGGGACTATTCACCGCTGTGGTCGGTTTCATCGATCCGACCGAGTTCGACATCTCGGCGTCCCTGCGTCAGATCACGTTCATTGCCGTCGGCGGCCTCGGCTCGGTCGCGGGCTCTGTCGTCGGCGCGATTGTCCTGACGTTGTTGCCCGAGGCGTTACGCGGCGCGGAGGAATACAGCGATGTCGTTTACGGCGCCATCCTGCTCGGTGTCCTTATCCTGGCGCCGAAAGGAATCGCCGGTTCGCTGGCTCGGCCACTCAACCGCTGGTACGGCAAGACGGAACGGCCGTCGTGAGCCTGCTCGCGCTTGACGGCGTCTCGATCAACTTCGGCGGCGTCACCGCGGTACGTGACGTGACGATGCGGGTGGAGGCCGGCGAGATTCGTGGGCTGATCGGGCCGAATGGCGCGGGCAAGACATCGCTGATCAATGCGATCACCGGAATCGTCCGGCTGAACAGCGGCGTGATCACCTTCAACGATCAAGAGATCACCACGTTTCCGCCTGATGTCATTTCCGCCCGCGGCATCGGGCGGACATTTCAACACATCGAGCTGTTCCGTGAAGAGACCGTGCTCGATAACGTTCTCACCGGTCTTTATGTTCATCATAGGTACGGCGTTGCGGCTGCCGCGTTCGGTTGGGGCCGAGCTCGACGTGTCGAAGCGGTCGCGCGGCGCGAAGCGATGGAGCTTCTCGAAGTATTCGATCTGCGCCCGATCGCGACCGAGGCCGTTTGCGACCTGCCGTTCGGCGTCCAGAAGCGTGTCGATCTGGCTCGCGCGCTGGCGGTGCGGCCGCGCCTGCTCCTGCTCGACGAGCCGATATCGGGCATGAGCGAGGGCGAGGCCGAGGTGGCCGTCAGGACTATTCGGAAACAGGCGCGCGAACGCGACATCACGCTTTTGCTCGTCGAGCACAATATGCGCGTCATGATGCGCTTCGCGGAGCGAATTACCGTGCTGCATCAGGGTCGCATCATCGCCGACGGAACGCCGGCCGAAATTCGTGACAATCCGCTGGTCGTGGACGCCTATCTCGGCGAAGAGCACGATGCTTGAAGTGCACAATCTCGATGCCGGTTATGGCCGGCTTCGGGTGTTGCATGACGTGTCGCTCAGCGTACCCGCGGGCAAGATCGTCGCGCTCCTCGGCGTCAACGGCGCCGGCAAGACCACGCTGATGCGGGCGCTCCTGGGCCTCGCTTCGATCCATGCCGGCGCCATCACATTCGACGGCGTGACCGTAACGGGCCGTGCGCCGGAAACCCTGGTGCGCGACGGTCTCGTTCTGGTGCCGCAGGGCCGCATGCTGTTCGGTGACATGACCGTGCGCGAAAATCTGGAAATGGGCGCCTTTGCCGTCAATGACCGCGCGACCCGGGACTTGCGGTTGTCGCGCGTCGAGGCGCTGTTCCCCATCCTGCGCGAGCGCGCCCACCAGACGACCGCGCTCATGTCCGGTGGCGAGCAGCAAATGCTTGCGGTCGCGCGCGCGCTGATGTCGTCGCCGCGTTGTCTTCTGCTCGACGAGCCCTCGCTCGGCCTCTCGCCCAAGGCCTTCGGCACGATCATCGAGGCGGTGCGGCGCATCAATGCCGAGGGTGTTCCGGTGCTCATCGCCGAGCAAAACGTCCGCCGCATCCTGCAGATCGCCGATTATGTGTACGTCCTGGAGACCGGCCGTATCGGCGTCGAAGGCGACGGCAGACGCCTCATGGCGGACGATCGCATTCGCGCCTCCTATCTGGGAATGAATTGAGAATGAAGATCATCGACATGCACTCCCATTGGGGCACCAAGCGCGGCTTTCCGCTCCGGTCGGCGGCGGAATTGGCGCAGCAACGCGCGACCTGGAACTCGGACCCGACCTATATGAGCGAAGGCGAGATGGCGCGCTATTTCCTCGCCAACAATGTTCGGGCGATCCTTGATCTCGGCTTCTCCAAGTTCTTGCCGCTCGACGAGATGCAAAGCCTCCACGATTATTCGTTCACGACCGAACGCGCTTACCGGAATGCCATTTTAGGACACTGGTTCCACGTCGATCCCGGCATGGGCGATGCCGGCGTCAAGGAGCTGCGCCGCTGTATCGATCACCGCGTCGGTTTTGTCGGTTACGCGGTCTCCGGCTCGAAATCGCTGCCGGCGAGCGATCCGTCCTATGCTCCCTTCTACAAATTGTGCATCGACGCCGGCATCCCGGTGCTCATTTTCGTCGGCACCACCGGATTGGGGGCGGGCCTGCCCGGCGGCGACGGCGTGATTCTCGACAACTGTCATCCGCGCCATCTCGACCTGGTCGCGGCGCACTATCCCGAGCTGACGATAGTGGCAGCGCGTCCGGGATGGCCCTGGCAGACCGAAACGATTGCCGTGCTGCTGCACAAACGGAACATTTGGTACGAGCTACACGGCTGGTCGCCGAAGTACCATAGCGCCGATCTCAAGCACGAAATTCCGCGCCGGCTGAAGGATCGGGTCATGTTCGGCGGCGACTATCCCTTATTCGGTTATGAGCGACTGACGAAGGATTGGCTCGCCGAGGGCTATGCGCCGGAGATGCTGGAAAAGCTTTTTCACCTCAATGCCGAAACATTTCTTCAATCCCTGGGGCTGTCGTGGACCTGAAACTCAAGGACAAGATTGCCATCGTCGGCGGCGCAAGCCAGGGTATCGGCTACGGCATTGCACGAACCCTGGCGGCGGAAGGTGTCAAGCTCGCCGTCACAGCGCGCCGCGAGCCGCTGTTGCGCGAGGCGTGCGAACGCCTTCGCTCCGAGACGGGAGCCGAGCCGTTGGCGTTGCCGGCCGACTGTCGCCGCGCGGCGGATTGCCTCCAGGTCGTGGCCAGAACCACGGCGCATTACGGGGGCCTCGACATCCTCGTCAACAACGACGGCGCGCCACCGCTGGGCGATCTGATCGGCTTCGACGACGCCGCCTGGCAGCAGGCGATCGATCGAAACCTGATGTATGTCGTGCGCATGTGCCGCGCCGCCGTGCCGCACATCAAGGCGCGCGGCGGCGGCGCCGTGCTCAACATCGCCGCCACTTCGGCAATTCAACCGGTCCCCGGCTTCGGTCTCTCCGTCGCGACTTGGGACGCGGTGATCGGATACGCCAAGACATTGTCGCTCGAGCTTGCCGCCGCCGGGGTCAACGTCAACACGATCTGTCCGGGCTACATCGAGACCGCACGATTGCGAAAAGTCTTCGCCGCCGATGGCAAGGATGAAACGGTCATGCGGGCCAAGCTTGCGAACGAAGTGCCGATGCGGCGCATCGGGTCGGTCGAGGATGTCGCCCGCCTAGCTGTTTTCCTCGTGTCGCCGTGCGGCAGCTATATCACCGGCACCGCGATTCAGGTCGATGGCGGCCTGTTTCGCGGACTTCGATGAGGCGCGTCCCATGACTTACGTCAATATGATCAAACCGGAATTGGCGCGGCGCTACACGGCGTCGGGACTGTGGATGAACAAGACCTTCTTCGACGTGATCGAGCAGCAGGCCGCGGCGCATCCAGAGAGGGAGGTCTTCGCCGATGCGAAGCGCCGCATCGGCTACGGCGCGCTCAAGGAGGAGATTCTGCGCTGTGCCGAGCTTTATCGCCGCATCGGCGTCAAGCGCGGCGACGTGGTCACCATCCAATTGCCGAACCGCATCGAGTTTGCGGTCGCTTTTTTCGCGCTCGAACTGATCGGGGCGATCGCCAACAAGGTGAACCCCGATTTCCGCGCCCGCGAACTCGATTACATCCTCAAATTCTCAGGAAGCCGGGCCTACGTCTTTCCGAGCGAGTTTAAGGGGTTCGATTATGCGGCGATGGCCAAGGCCTTGCGCGCTTCGGTACCGGGCCTCGCGCATCTGATCGTGACCGGGGGAGGAACGAGCGGCGCTCATGATCTCGACGAGCGTCGTTCCTGCCCGCCGCTTGCTGCCGAGCACCGCGTCCGCATGGATCCCAACGAAGTGTTCCGGATGGCCTTCACCTCCGGCACGACCGGCGATCCGAAGTGCGTTCTGCACAGCTTCAACACCACGCTCTATGCGCTGCTTATCCTCAACCGCGACATGGCAGTGAGCGAGCGCGATGTGTTGCTGACCTATCTGCCGGTCGGGCTCAACTGGGGCTACATCACACTGATGCAGACCATCATGGCGGGCGCCCGCGCCGTGCTTATGGAACGGTTTTCGGCGACGGCGGCACTGGAGACGATCGAGCGCGAACGCGTCAGCTATATTCCAACTTCCCCGGCGGCGATCGTTTCGATGCTCGCCGAACCGGCGCTCGGACGTTTCGACATCCGCTCGTTGCGCGTGGTGATCACCGGCGGAGCGTCGGCCGCGATCGAGACCATCCGCGACTACCAAGCGCGAGCCAAGGGGCATCTGATCGAGCTCTACGGCATGCTGGAGACCGGATTCCACACCTACACGCGTCTTACCGATGATCCGGAAAAAGTGAACGGCACCATTG
The DNA here is from genome assembly GCA_030037105.1 of Xanthobacteraceae bacterium. Next base: position 3,959 of record JASHRY010000061.1, on the reverse strand, counting down.
GCCGCCTGATCGACGGTATGGAATTACGTATCCTCGATGGTTCCGGAAAAGACGTGCCCTTCGGCGAGGTCGGAGAAATTGCCGCGCGCGGGCCGACCGTCCATCTCGGCTATCACAATAATCCGGGCGCCAATGCCGCTTCCTTTACCGCCGACGGCTGGTTTCGCACCGGCGACCTCGCGCGCTTCGCTGATGCCGATCACAACGTTCAAATTGTCGGACGCAGCAAGGAGATCATCAACCGCGGCGGCAAAAAATTTTTTCCGCGCGAAGTGGAGGAAATTCTCTACACCCACCCCAACGTGCTGCATGCGGCGATGGTCGGGATTCCAGACGCCCGACTTGGAGAACGTAATTGCCTCTGCATTATTCCCAAGGCAGGGCGCCATTTGTCTCTGAAAGAGGCCGTCGCGTTCCTTAAGGGCCAGATCGCCGATTACAAATTGCCGGAAACGATCGAGCGTTTCGATGAATTTCCCATGACGGGAACGGGAAAGTTGCGTCGTCACATCCTGCGCGACTGGGTCCTAGCGCGCCACAATCCGCCCCGCACATCGTGAGTAACGCGTGGCGTCGATGCTTTATTTCGCCGGCACCACGAGCGAATAGCGCTCGTCGGCGGCGAGGCATTGGGCCTGCGGGAGTCCCAGCTCCTTGCGCACCATGTTGGTGCCGAGCACCAGCGACACCATCTTGTAGAAGGCGTGACGACGGCTCATGCCCTCGCGCCCCATGCCGCAGTCGGACGAAATCACCAGTCGTTCCGGCACAATGTATTTGAGTGCGGTGCGGATGTGGGCCGCCACCTCGTCCGGCGTTTCCACCTGCAGCGTGTGGTGGTCGATGACGCCGATTGCAATCTTCTTGTCCTTGATGGTCTTGCCGATCGCCTCCAGATCCATGCCGCCGGAACTCGCCGATTCGAAAGTAATCACGTCGGCGTCCACTTTGTTGTAGGTCTCCAGCACCGGCTTGTAGCTTTGAATCTGCGCGTGCATCCGCTGTTGCGAGGGATTCCCCCAGCAGGTATGGGCCCACACTTCGGTCTTGGCTCGCAAGCCCTTCACTGTGCGATTGAACACCTCGACCATCAAGTCCGGGGTGATCACGCTGTCCTGGATTTTGCGCACGGCGAGGAAATGAAGCTGCGGCTCCTCGATTTGGATGACCGGACAGCCGGCATCGGCAAGCTCATTGTATTCTTGGTTGAAAGCATCGGCGATTGCGAGAATGCGATCGGGCACGCTCTTGTAGTGCCGGTCCTGGGAAGCGAAGGCGACAAGCTCCGCGCAGACCGCGCCGAACTTCACCGGTCGCGTGGTGAGCCGCTGCGCGGTCTTCCACAGCGCGGTGTATTGCAGGTCGCCGCGTCCGACCGGACCGATGATGGTCGGCATCACTCGCGCTTCGAGATAATCGTGCAGGATGTGGCCGCGCGGAAACCACAAGCCGCCGCGCCCGGCCGGCGTCGGCCGCGGGTTGGCGCGCTCGTAGCCGCTCATGTGATGCGGCGGGTAACTGGTCCAGCTTTGCCCGCCGACATCGTCGTCGAAGCGGCAGTCGCCGTCGGTCACGATATCGAGCCCGGCGAGTTCCTGATCGCGCAGATAGCAGGTGAGCGTGTCGATATATTGCTCGCGGTAGCGGCGGTTCACCATCGCGTCGAGGAACATGCGGGTGCCGAGATTCTCCGTGTACCAGCTCGGCCGCGGCAGCGAGCCGGTGATCGTCGTCGGCAGCATGATGTCCTTGGTGCCCCGATACATCTCCAACACCTCCCAAAATGTCGCGCGAGCCCTGCCGGCTCGCCGGCCGAGTTTATACCGTGCCGTGCGGCAGCGGAAAGCGGCGATGGCAACGGCCGCTCGAATCCCACGGTCGGATTTACAAAAGTTGGGCTGACCGGCGGTGCGGTGGGCCGTAGCCTCTTGGCTGCGAGTCGCCGTCACGTCATCTGCGTCGTTAAAATGATAACCGGCCGGAACTTCGTCGGCGGAGGCACGTTTTCCCCATCCGGGGGGGACCGCAATGTGACGACCGCCCAAAGGCCCATGAGTCCATCGGCGTCCTCGGGCATCGACGCCTTAATTACCGTCGAACAGACCGTGTTGGATGCCATTCCGGTCGGCCTTTGCGTCTGTTCGGCCGATGGCGCGGTGACCCGGTACAATCGGCGCGCCGCTGAGCTTTGGGGCCGGACGCCGCGGCTTGGCGACCCGAGCGAGCAATGTGGCGGGGCATTTGCGCTGCGTAAGCCCGACGGAGCGTCGCTTCCACCAAGCCTCCTGCCCGTTGCCGCGGTGCTGCGCAACGGTGAAAACTTGACCGGTGCCGAATTCGTCATCGAGCGACCCGATGGCTCCCGCCTGTCCGTCTTGATGAATGTCGCGCCGCTCCGGGGTCCTTCCGGCTGCATTCACGGCGCAGTGACAAGCTTTCAGGACCTGTGCCGGCCGGAGCCGGGGGCGACGAGTAATATCGAAAGGAGGATCGCTTCCCTGGTGGCAATCAGCGAGCAGAGGCGCGGCGAGTTTGCCTGCCACCAGCTCGCGAGCATCGTGGAATCGTCCGATGACGCCATTGTCAGCAAAGACCTCAACGGCATCATTATCAGCTGGAACCCCGCCGCCCGGCGCCTTTTCGGATATTCAAGCGAAGAGGTGGTCGGCAAGTCGATCACGATCCTCATTCCCCCGGAGCTTGAGGATGAGGAACCGAGAATTCTCGAGCGCATCCGCCGCGGCGAGCGCGTCGAGCATTACGAAACCGTCCGCCGCCACAAGGACGGCCACCGCGTCGACATTTCGCTGACCGTTTCGCCGGTCAAGGACGAGCACGGCACGATCGTCGGCGCATCGAAGATTGCGCGCGACATCACCGCGCGCAAGCGCACCGAGGCCATATTGGCAAGGCGCGCCGAAGAGCAAGCCGCCCTCTATCAATTCACCGACAAGCTTTATCGCGCGGCGTCCTTGACCGACATCTATGAAGCAGCCTTGGACGCGATTGCCTGCGCATTGCATTGCCGCCGCGCGTCCATCCTGCGCGGCGACGAGGACGGAACGATGCGTTTCGTCGCTTGGCGCGGATTGTCCGATGATTATCGCCGCGCGGCCGAGGGCCATTCGCCTTGGGCGGCCGATGACACAAACCCCGTTCCCGTGCTGGTCGCGGATGTCGATCGGACGAAGCTCGCGGAAACGCTCAAAGCCGTCATCACGCAGGAAGGCATCCGCGCATTCGCCTGCATTCCGCTCATGGCGCATGGGCGGCTCATCGGCAAATTCATGACTTATTACGAGACGCCGCGCGCTTTCAACGGCGAAGACATGGATCTTGCCCTGACGCTCGCCCGCCAGCTCGGATTCGCCCTGGAGCGAATGCGGGCCGAGCAGGCGCGGAATGAAATCGAAGCGGAGCTACGCACGCTCAGCGAAAAGTTGGAAGCCGAAGTCGGACGGCGAACGCTGGAGCGAGACCAGATCTGGAACGTCTCCGAGGATCTGCTCGCGGTCTTCGACTTCGACGGCTATTTCCTCAGCATCAACCCGGCATGGAGCAGATTGCTCGGTTGGACCGAGGGCGAGATCAAGTCCATGCACGTGAGCGAATTGCGGCATCCGGACGACACCCCACGCTTGCGCGAAGGTCGCGCGCAACTGGCCAAAGGAGTGCCCACCGTTCGCATGGAAAACCGGTTCCGCCACAAGGACGGTTCCTGGCGGTGGATCCAATGGACCATGACGGCAAGCAACGGTCGGATCTACGTCGCCGGCCGGCACGTCACCGCGGAACGCGAAGCGGCCGCCGCGCTTGAGCGGGCGCAACGGCAGGCCGCCCAGTTGCAGAAGATGGAGGCTATCGGGCAGTTGACCGGCGGCATAGCTCACGACTTCAACAATCTGCTGATGATCGTGAGCGGCCAGGCACAAAATCTCAAGCAACGGCTAACCGACGGC
>JASHRY010000060.1 GCA_030037105.1 Xanthobacteraceae bacterium | reverse complement strand
ACGCCCAATCACACGCGCCCTCATGTCCGCAGAATAGGCCCTCGGCATCGCTCCCGCTCCCCAAAGCGAATCAATGCCTGTAGACTCGCTCATCGGCCCCGCCACGTGAATCCCCCTCGATTCAATCCGGCCGAAACATGCTCTAGCCGCTGTATTCTGGTCGATCGCGAAGTGCTTAGCAATGTCTTCGAGGTTCCAGGAACAGCCAGCCAAGCGACGCAAGAAGTTGCGCACACTCTTGATGGATTGCCCCACCACCGTGTCAGAGCGATTGATTCTCATAGAAGTAGTCAGTTCTTTGCCCCCGCCAGTCCTAAACGAGAGGAAATGAAACCACCATTCTCCTAAGATACCAATCGCGATTATTCTGGACTCATATCCGTCACCCTGAGGTGCCGCAGCGAGCCTCGAAGGGCGACGGTCCCGGCGCCTCGGCCGCCATCCTTCGAGGGCCGCTGAACCGGCGCACGCGCTCGTCGCGGAACAGCGCTGCGCTGAACTTGTTGACTTGTTGCCAAAGGACCGGATCATCGATCGGGATTTTACCGAATACCGGTATGCGGTCGAAGGAGGACGCTGTTGCGTAGCGTCATCCGCCGCATTGGAAGTTCCGCCTTCGCCTGCGTTTCGGCCATTATCGCCCACCGGGAAGCTTGAGCTTCCGATCCGCAGGTTTGCTGGCCAATTCTGCCGGGGATGACGCGCGACGCCGGACCGCGCCCTTGATTTATTTTGCTATTGTTCCGGTTGAACGGCGATTCGCGGCGAGTGCGACCCATGGCAAGCGCCTATTCTCTCGCAGGTTTGATGAAATGGCTGCGCCGCGAGGAATGGCGGGACGCTTTCAACGAGATGCTGGACGCGCACCTGGGACCGGCCTGCGCCAAGGCCGGCATCTCGATCGACGAGTTGCCCGATGTTGTCGGCGATCACCATACCGCCGCACTGTGGGGGTGCGTCTTCGAGGATTTTATGGCGCGCGACCTCGACGACAGCCGCAACATCGTCGACGATTACCTGAAGCGGCGGGGCTGGAAGGAGAGCGCGGCGAACAAGGCCTACATCGCCGCGCTGCGTGCCTCGGTGATGAGCCTCTATGAGATCAGCGACATCGTGCGGGACCAGTCCTTCCTTGCCCGTGATCTGGTCCGGGGCGGCGAACCGGTGCGGGTGAGCGAGCGAATGGGTACGCGCTACCTCAAGCCATGGGACAGGATGGCGGCGCGTGTGGTGCAGGTTGGCTCGCGCATCGAAATGGCGGGCGGTGTCCTGCCGTTCGATTTCGAGACGAGCAAGACTGTTCTCAAGCTGTTGCATCACGCCGGCAAGCAGGCGCGCATCGAGGCCGGTAGATTTGTCCGCAAACTCGGTGTGGATGTCGGCGACGCACCGATGACCGAGGCGTTATCCGATACCGAGGTGCTGCGTGCGTCGGCTTTCCTGTTCACGACCGTCTGGCTCCACGATCTGCTGCGGCGGATCTTGAATCCGACTTTGCCGCGGATGGGCAATACGGATGGCGACGAGCTCGTGTTCACCACGGTCAGCTATCCGCTCAAGCCGGAGGCGAGCGCGGAAGAGATTCGGCAGGCGCTCGCGGCAATCCCCGCATTCCGGCCTGATAGCGAAACCTTCTGGAACTGGATCGGCCGCCCAAAGCAGGCGAGGAGAAAGCGGGGAGGCGATACTCAGATCGCCACCATGCTCGACGACGGGTCGCCCGTGCTCGGAACGATTGAATTGAAGGACAACGTGCTGGTTCTTGAAGCAAACTCGCAACAGCGCGCGGAACGGGGACGCGCCCTGATCGTATCGGTTGCCGGGGGACTCATCGGCGAGCCGATGGTCGAAGCGCGCACGGTCGCCCAGTTGATGGCGTCGCGGCCCACCGGCGAATCGACAGAGTTGTCCTCCGGACTGTCGGCGGACGAAGATCAAGCCGCGATCGAGGCGAGCATGGACCGATACTATATGAGCCTGCTCGACGAGCCGGTGCCTATGCTCGGCAACGTGACGCCGCGCCGGGCCGCCAAGTCGACGAAGGGGCGCGAACGGCTCGTTGCATGGCTCAAATTGCTGGAGAACGGCGCAGCGCGAAGCTTCAACCATTTACCGGCGGCCGGCCGATGCGATCTGCGCTGGATGTGGGAAGAACTCGGCGTCGCGGCGTTGCGCCGCTGAACTTCGGTCCGTTCCACGCCAGCGGCGCGTTTCGCGGACCCGAGCGCGTGTAATGGCCTCGGGCTCTTTTTTTCGATTACTTGCAGCGGCACGCGCGCTTCGCCTTCCGGCCTGCTCCGATCTCGGTGGTCGCCAAATCACGCCGCCGCGTCCGTCCAGCGGCTTCGCGCGCTTGATCCGCTTCACTGCTTGGGGCTGTGCAACGCTTCCCACAAATCGCTGCGCCGCTGCACGTTGAGCCAGAAGTCGGGGCTGTTGCCGAACCACGCGGGCGAGGATGAACGCGGTCGCCGCCGTCACGTTTCTGCGGCCGTTGCATAGCTCGTTGACGTGCCTGCGCTGCACGCCCATGGCTTCGGCCAGCGCGGCCTGCGTCAGCCCCACGGGCCGCATGAACTCCTCGACAAGAATCTCGCCGACCGTGGCCGGCTTGCGCTTCGTCGTCAACATGCTCTCCTCATCCGTAGCTGTGGTCATCGAGATAAACATCCTCGGCCTTCCCGCGGCTGCCGTCCCGGAAGACCAACCGCCATTGATCGTTGACGCGGATCGAATGGAACCCCGGCAGGTTGCCGCGCAGCTTCTCGAAATGATTGCCGCGCGGCACCCGCAAGTCCTGATTCGGTTATCGAGGGCCCGGTTTTCATTTGAGGATGCATTTTCCGCTCATTATGCTGCGCGGGGGCGGAGGTCTCGCGCAAAAATGGCGAAAAAAGCTACCGAAAAATCCCCAATCCGGGCCGCAATCGCCGGCGTGCACGGCTACGTGCCGCCCGACGTGCTCACCAATGCCGACCTGGCGCGGATGGTCGATACCAGCGACGAGTGGATCGTCGCGCGCACCGGCATCAAGGAGCGGCACATCCTCAAGGGCCGCGGCCTCGGCTCCTCGCACATGGCCACGGAGGCGGTACGCGGACTCCTGCACAAGACCGGCACCGCGCCGGGCGAAGTCGATCTTTTGATCTGCGCCACGGCGACGCCGGATCTGGTATTCCCGGCGACCGCCACGCTCGTCGGCGACATGACCGATATTCGCGGCGTCGGCTGCTTCGACGTGCAGGCCGCGTGCTCGGGCTTCATCCACGCGCTCGCCGTGGCGGCGCAATTCATCGAGACCGGCAAATACCGCAAGATCGTGGTGGTCGGCGCCGACAAGACCTCCTCGCTCATCGATTATACCGACCGCGCCACCTGCGTGCTGTTCGGCGACGGCGCCGGCGCCGTGCTGCTCGAACCGAGCCGCACGCACGGGATCATCGATACGCTGATCCGCGCCGACGGCGCCGGCATGCCCTATTTGCATCTCAAGGCCGGCGGCAGCCGCCTGCCGTCGACGGCGGAGACCGTGGCCAAGGGTCTGCACTACGTGCATCAGGACGGCGCCACGGTGTTCAAGTTCGCCGTCGCGCGCATGACCGAAGTGACGCACGAACTGATGCGGCGCAACCGCTTGACCGACGACATGGTCGATTGGCTGGTGCCGCACCAGGCCAATTTGCGCATCATCGAGGCGACTGCGAAGCGTATCAAGCTGCCGGTCGAGCGCGCGATGGTGACGATCCACAAATACGGCAACACCACCACGGCGACGATCCCGCTCTGCCTGTGGGATTACGAGAAAAAGCTCAAGGCTGGCGACCGTCTCATACTCGTGGCCTTCGGCGGCGGTTTTGCCTGGGGCGGAACCTATCTGACCTGGGCTTATGACGGGCGCTGAGCCGCAGGCCTTACCGCCCGTTGGGCGGCGGCGCCAGCCGATCCACCGGCGACGCGCCTGCGAAAGATCGGCTCAACTGTGACCCGATGCGCCCAAATAGTCGTGCACCACGCGGCCAAGTCCGAGCGTAAGGTCGGCCAGAATGTGGATCGCCGAAACGACCTCGAGCACGGGGAGTTCGGCAACGGGCGCGAGCGCATGCGGGCGCAAGTCGAGCGCGGCGGGTCCGCTCCAGGCGCCTTTCAGCGCGACGTCGAGCAGTTCGTAGCGGACCAACTCGCAGATGCGCGGGCTGCCATCGACGTGAGGGATGATCTTCAAGAGGAAGTTGGGTGCGGCGAGCGCCTTGAGCACGGTGCCTGGCTCGACGGCAACGTGCTTGAAGCCCATGGTTCCGGTCGCAATCCGCACCGGTCCGTAGTCAAGCGTGCCGACCAGCGTGTCGCGGTCGACCTGCAATGACGGCTGGGCGTATTTCTTGGGAAAACCCCACAATTCGCGCCCGCCGAAGATCGGCGGTCCATCATTGAGGTACATGGCGTGGGAATAGCCGCCGGCCTCCTTGCCGAGCCGCACCGGGATCACCTGGCCGGACTCCGTGTAATCGCCGAAGCCGGTCGAATCCGGCATGCGGATGAACTCGAACTTGACCAACGGCTCGTCGACCTGCAGCGGCTCCGGAACGACGGCGCGCAGTTTCTCCGGATCTGTGCGGTAGGTGATGACGAGGAATTCGCGATTGACAAAACGATAGGGCCCCTTGGGATAGGCGGGGCTGGTCAACGGCATCGAATAGGCCGTTTTGCGCACCTCACTGGCTTTCATGGTTCATGTCTCCGTTGCCGCGACCATCATCGAGATTCGGAATCTTGCGCGAGATCGAAGACGCGCACACCGCCGATCCCTTCCCCGGGGCTCCTGCCATTCATATAAACTCGCGCGACTTCGATCAAACCTCCATTCGACGCGTGATCTCCACAAACGAACCCGTCGGCAGGTTGAAACGGTCGGCGACGTGGGTCGAATTCCGATACATGAACGCGAACAGCCATCTCTGCCACCGCCACAAATACGACCGACGCTTGCGTCGGACGATATCGTCATGCGCCGCGAAATAGATCGGATTATCGAGGGGCAACGCGCGTCCCAGCTCGCCGGCCCTGCCCAGCGTCGCCGGCAAGTTGGGAACCTCGACAAATCCGTAATGCACGGTCAGATGCCAGAACGAGGGGCCCAGTTGCTCGACTTCGAGCCGTTCATCCGGATGCACGCGCGGGCGATGGGCGAAGCGCACGGTCAGAGCCACCAGAGTTTCCGGAATGGCGCCGATCTGCCGGACGTGCTGCAGGATCAGCGGCGGGACCGTTCGCGACAGCATCCGCGTCAGGAAAACGGCCGTGCCCGGCAC
>JASHRY010000009.1 GCA_030037105.1 Xanthobacteraceae bacterium | reverse complement strand
CCGAGTCCGATGGCGCAGGCGAAGACGGCGACCGGCCCGGTCAGGTCGATCTTTGTCAGCCCGAGCACGATCGTGATGTTGATCAGGGTCATCACCGGGCCGATCGAAAGGTCGACGCCGGCCGGACCGGCGATGGCGATCGGGGTCAGCGCCAAGGTAGCAAGGACCAGCGGTGAGGCGCCGATGAGGGCACCGGCAAGCCCGTCGGAGGTGAAAAGATGCGGGCCGCGGATCGCGGCGATGACGAGCAGCACCACGAAGAGGATTGCGGGCGTCGCCAACGAGCGCTGCCTGTTGATGCCGCGCAAGGCCACGGCCTCAGTGCTGGGCATCGCCGAGGCCCTGTAAGTTGGTGTAGCCAAACATCGCGGCGAGCACGGCATCGCTCGTGATCTCGCTGGCTGCAAGCGTGCGGAAAACGGTCTGCGACCTGAACACGAAGACGCGGTCGCACAGACCGAGGAACTCCTCGATCTCGTTGGAAAGAAATAACACGACCTTGCCCGCCGTCGCCAGGCTGTGAAGCAAAGCGTAGATGTCGTATTTGGCACCGATGTCGACGCCGCGCGTCGGATCATTCAGCGCCAGTACGAGGGGTGCGGCGGCAAGCGCGCGGCCGACCACGAGCTTTTGCTGATTGCCGCCGCTCAACGAGTTGATCGGAGCGTCGGTGTGTCCCATGCGAATTGAAAGATTCTGCACCTGCTGCGAGAACATTCGTTTCACGCGCTGCCGATTGATCACGCCGGCCCGCGCCGTCCGTCGGTATAATGCCACGCCGAAATTCTCGAATACCGAGAGATTGGGGAATATCCCTTCCACTTTCCGGTCGCCGGGGATGTAAGCCATGCTCGCCCGCTCGGCGGCTCTTGCCGAGTCGATCACGTGGCGAATCCCCCGGCTCGTGACTGTCACCTCGCCGGCGACCGGCTCGCGGAAGCCGGTGATGGTCTGCATGAACTCTACCTGGCCGTGCCCCTCGAGTCCGGCCAGCCCGACAATCTCGCCGGCGCTTACCGTGAGATCGATCGGCGCGGCGTAGGGCGTAAGCTTGAGGCCTGAGACTGCGAGCGCTTCGTCGCCGACGGCGCGAGCTTCGCGCGCCGAGGGCCCGACAGCGGTTGGGCGCGTTTCGCCGCGCATCAGTTCGAGTAGCCGTACCTCTGTAATCTCGGCACCTGTCAGCGTGCCGACGTCGACACCGTCGCTGAGAACGGTGGCGCGGTCGCAGATCGTGGTAAGCTCGTGAATGCGGTGCGAGACGAGCAGCACGCAAACGCCGTCCGCCCGGAGCTGCCGCATCACATCGAAGAAACGCTCGGCACTGGAATGGTCAAGTGCCGCCGTCGACTCGTCGAAAACGATGACGCGCGGATGGCTGAGCAACGCCCGCGCGATCACGATCCATTGCCGCGTATTGAGTGGCAGTTCATTGACCGGAACATCGAGGTCAACGGGGGTGCCGACGAGGCGGGTGAGCAACTCTTGCGCCTGCACCTGTTTCTTTCTCGACGACAGACGGGCACGGAACAGCCCGTCGTCGCCGACGAAGAGGTTGTCGAGAACGGTGGCACCCTCGGCGACGAGAATCTCCTGAAAGACGACCGCGATGCCCATCGCCCTTGCCGCGTAAGGGCTTGTCGGACGCTTACCGTTGACCTCGATTGTACCGGCATCGGGATGAAGCACGCCGGCGAGCAGTTTCGCCAGCGTGCTTTTGCCGCTGCCGTTTTCGCCCACGATCGCGTGCACTTCACCAGACCGCGCGGCGAACGAGCATGAACGCAGCGCATGGGCCTCGCCAAACGACTTGCTGACCTTGCGTACTACCACCGCGTCGATGCCGGGTGTCGTGGACACACCCGGCACCGGCACGGCCATCAGATCGACGTTCCGCACTGCTGACGCCCCCGTTCTCGTCATCCAGTCCACGTGAATGCACCCGTGAGTTCGCCGGCGCTACCCTTTCTTTTGCAGCGGATCTGCCGGCCGCTCGAAGTACATGTCCATCGTCTTGCGCGGGAACCACTCCTGGTACGGCGGCTCGACCCATTCGTTGGAGGTATAGGTGGTGCCGGCAGGGAGCAGGTTCGCGAGATCCGAGTGTTTGATCGCCCCCGGCCCGATCAGGATGCTCGCGATCTTCGGTCTCTGACCCAGAAGCGTACGCAGCATGGCTTCCCAGCCTTCCTCCATCTCGTTGCCCGGAGGCCAAGCCTGATAGGTGAGCTTGAGCCAATCGGGATGATCGCGCCAATAGGCGAGAGGGCCCATCTCGCCGCCTGCGGTGATCGGCACGATCTTCCGCCCCGCCTGTTGCAGGGCACTCAACGCGCCGAGGTCGCCCGGCGACTGGGAGGCGAGGCCATGGAGCGGCTGCGGATGGGTCGCGAGGAACTCCAGAACCTTGGTCTTGGCAACTGAATCCACCCAACTACCATCGACAGTTCCGACAACTTTGATGCCCGGGAAGCCCTTCAAGCCGACCTCGTGGCCCCGGCGGAAATCGTCGCTCGCCTCGGCTTGCGGGATGCCCTGGACAATCAGAACGTTGCCTTTGCCGCCCATGCTCTGGCCGAGCGCCTGGCCCTGAAGTTTGCCTCCCAACGCGTAGTTGCCGCTGATCTGCAGCGCATAGGGTGACGTTACGCCGCCCTGGATGGCGACGAACAGCACTCCGTGATCGTAGGCATATTTAATGACGCCGTTCAGGGCCGTCGGCGCCGCGCCGATCGTCATGATGGCGTCGCAGCCTTGATCGACGAGTTGGCGAATTTGTTGAATCTGCTTGGGGAGGTCGAGATTGGCCTCGGTGGTGATGACGTCGCGGACCAGACCGGCCGCCTTGTATTTTGGCAACAGCACTTCCTGGAGCCGGGTTCGCGCACCGATGCGCCAAGTGTTGCCGCCGAACGAGCTGGCATAGCCGATCAGCCAGGGCGCCGACTTCTTTGGCGTGAAGTCGTGATACACGCTTGCACCGAGTGGAGTCGTGGTTGCAAGCTCGTAATATTGCTGGACTTCAGCGGGCAAGCTCTTCAGTACCGACTCACTGCCGGCGGCGGCCGCCCAGACTTTGGCCGACCCCACCAGGCCGCCCATGATACCTGCCGCGGCGACGCTGCCTGTCTGCAGCAGCGCGCGACGGCTAAGCTTGGCCGGCGTCGATTGCAGATTGTCGTGTTGATTCTTCCGGGTCGCTTCCATCGGTTTCTCCCTTGTTAAAAACTTAGTTATGGATGTATGTGAACAACGTTCACCCTGCTTCACGCACTTCGAGTCTTTATTCGGCCTCGCCCCTTCATCGACGCTGGGGTCATCAGCTCGTGGCGATGTATTTGGCCTCCATGAACGCCAGCATGTCGTGGTGCGCGCACGCTCGGCCGAGACCGCTCCGCTCGACGAGCACGTCAAAGCGGGCACCCCGCGCAGCGGACAGCCATCGGCCACCGATAAAGAGGTCGGTTGTGACGCCGGTGACGTCGGCGGCACTGATCGGGGCGGTGGCAGCGAGCGACATGACACGAACTCTCATTCGGCTGCGGACAGGTGCGCCCCCCGCCAGTCGCCGACGAAGGCCGCGTTGACGATGGACGTCGCTCCTTCGAGGTCGAGCGAGCGCGGATTGTTGGTGACGAGGCGCGCGGCCTTGAGCGACTGACTTGCAACCCACGCAAGCTGATCAGCCTTCAGACCGAGGTCGGCCAGCGTCTTGGGAATCCCGATATCGTCAAACAGCGCGGAGACGGCCGCCACGGCGGCGTCCGCAAGCTCCTCTTGATCGGAGCCGGCGATGCCCATGGCGCGAGCGACCTCGGCATAGGTCGCGGTACAGTTCGGGCGGTTGAAAGCCATGACATAGCGCATCAGCGCCGCGACACCGAGGCCGTGGGCGGTATGGGTCAAGGCGCCGACCGGATATTGGATGGCGTGTGCGGCGCCGGTGCCGGCGCTGCCGAAGGCGAGACCGGCTAGCATCGCGGCATACATCACCGCGGAGCGCGCTTCGAGGTCCGTACCGTTGGCGACCGCGCGAGGCAGGTAGGTCGTGAGCGCCGTAATCGCGGTAAGCGCATTGCGGTCGCTCAGCCCGTTTTTGCCGACAAAGACGCGGTCGACTGTGAGCCCCGGCTCGCGAGGGCGCCTGACCGCGGTGAAGGACTCGATCGCATGGGCCATGGCATCGGCGCCGGAAAGTGCGGTCAAGCCGGGCGGGCATGACAGCGTCAGTTCGGGATCGCAGATCGCGGTGTGGGGAATGAGGTACGGGCTGGAGATTCCGACCTTGAGCGTCTGATTGGAGTCGCCCAAGACCGCAACGGGCGTGACCTCCGATCCGGTGCCCGAGGTCGTCGGCATCGCGATCACCGGTAGCACGGGCCCCGGCACACGGTTTTCGCCGTAGAAACTGTCCACCGTGCCGTCGTAGCTCAGCATCAGCGCGACGACCTTGGCCATGTCGAGGCAGCTGCCACCGCCGATGCCGATCACCATGCTGGGCTTGAAAGACCGCGCGACATCGAGGCAAGCGAGGATGCCGGTGAGCGGAAGCTCGGCTTCGGTGCCATCGAAAACCAGGACAGCCATACCTTGGTCGTGGAGCGAAGCTCGAAGCACCGTCATGTCGTTGGTCGAGGCGAAGCGCGCGTCCGTGCAGACCAGCGCTCGCTTGCCGATCTGGCCGGCTATCCGGCCAAGGCTGAGGCGCTGGCCTGGCCCAAAGAGGATCGCGCGCGACGCCCGCATCACTCCGAAGTCGATCATCTTCGATGCTTTCCGCTCATCGCATTTGTTCCCAAGCGCCGTTAGCCGTTAGCCGCGCGGCGCGCCGGCGGCGCTTTCGCCAGAGTACAAATCTCGCTCCACAATTCCTCGGTAACCGGGATACCGATAGCCAGACGCTCGGCCCGACGCAGGAGTGAACCTTCGCCCGGCACCAGCACCGGGCTGCCGGACCGACTCGGCGGGCAGGCGCGGACGGCATCGAGATAGGCTGAAATGCTCGGCCCCGCCGCGCTCGAGACGGGGTCGACGACGATGAAAACGTCGCCCTTGTTGCAAGGCCGGTCGGAGTCGAGGGTGCCGACAACATCCGTACCAAGCGCTGCCCCGGTCAGGCTCGTCACCAGCACTTCGAGCGCGAGACCGAGAGCGTAACCTTTGGCGCCGCCGAACGGCGAGATAGCGCCGTGCGTGGCGGCCTCCGGGTCGGTGGTCGGCTCGCCATTGGCGTCGAGCGCCCAATCGGCCGGGATCGGCGTGCCACGCTGGGCATGATCGTAAATCTTGCCCATCGCCACCCGACTCGTGGCCATGTCGAGCACCAGCGGGTGGGGCGCTGCAGGTACGCCGATGGCGATGGGGTTGGTCCCGAGCATCGCCTTGCGTCCGCCCCAGGGATGGACCAACGCTTCGCTCGTCGTGATCGCAATCGCCGTTTGCCCCTCCGCGGCAATGCGCTCGACATACCAACCAAGCATGCCCAGGTGGTTGTTGTTGGCGATCGCCGCGACGGCAATGCCGGTCCGGCGCGCCCTCTCCGCGATCGCTGCAAGTGCCGGACCTGCCACGACCGGACCGAGCCCGCGACGGCCGTCAACCTGAAGGAAGGCTTCGGAGCGCCAAGTGGCGACGCCTTCCGTCACAGGATCGGCCACGCCGTTGTGGATGCGTTCGATGATTCGCGGTAGCCGCAGCAGACCGTGGGACGGGCGATCGCACAGCTCTGCCTCGAGCAATAAATCAATTTGAGTCTGCGCGTGCCGATCGGGCACGCCAGCGAGAGCCAAGGCGCGTATGCCCATCGACCGGGCATCTGCATGACTGATCGCTAGAATCATAAAATCTAATCGGATATCTGATTTGATATTGTGAAAACTAGGGATACCCTATTAATGTGTCAAGATGATTCGCGCAGTCCGGCGACCGGTAATAATTGGAGATGAAACCGCGTGGGGGGAGGTGAAGAACGTGCCGCGCCGTGTGTCGCTTGGGGACGACGTCTACGAGGCGCTACTCACACGGCTGATCTCGCTGAGAATCGCGCCCGGCGCACGGATCAACGTAGACGCGCTGGTGAAGGATCTCGGCGTATCACAGACGCCGATCCGCGCTGCGCTCGTGCGCCTCGAGGTCGAGGGACTTGTCGTCAAAACCCACTTGGTAGGCTATAGCGCCGCGCCGCTGCCCGGCCGCCGTCGCCTCGAGCAGATATATGAATTGCGCATGTTGCTTGAGCCCGTTGCCGCGGCCAACGCGGCGCGTGCTTTGACGCCGGCAGACCGCATGGCATTGCAAGAGCTTCACGACGCGATGGCGACACCTTCATCCGCGGATGCACGGCTTGCCTACGGAAAATTCGCCACCTGGGACGCCGCTTTCCATGCGCGTATTGCGACCGCGGGCGGCAGCGATCTGATCGCTGAGACGCTGGCCCGTCTGCACACACACATGCACCTGTTCCGGCTGTTGTTTCACTCGCGCGTGACGGAGGAAGCGATCAGCGAGCACGCCGCGATCATGGCCGCGCTGCGCGCCGGCGATCCCGATGCCGCCCAAGTGGCGATGAAACGCCACATCCTCTTCTCGCAGAAAAGAATGGCGCCGATCTTCGAAACGTTGGAATAGGGGCATTCCCGCGAGACACCACGACATGATGTCGGCACGGTTGTCTTTATACCGTTTTTTCGTCTGCGAGGACATCACGTTCAAAAAGCGTGTCGCCAACAAGGACATTTAACCGCAATCCGGCGCCGGATATGATGCCGGCAATGCTTTGCCGATTTCGACCAAATTTCACCTCCGCGCTTCATGCGCCGTATCTCCGTCAAGGACGCGGCGGGCGTTGGCGGGCATGACATCGAGGCCATGGCGCTGCGGACGCGCAGATAGGCTGATCGGTCGGTTCATTCAACGCGGCCTCGCTAACCGCGGTGGGACAATCGCGAAAACACCTATCGGAACTCGATAGGACGATTGGCAAAGGTGGGACGCGCTAACATATTGAACGTTTGGGATAGCTTGAGTCCTCTCCTGGGCACCATGTGCAAAAATTTGCGAATCGCAGCTCCGTCGTCTGCCGGAGCCGGTCGCGGATATTCGTAATTTTAAAGCGCGGCGTCGTGCTCCCATCTTGAGCTTTGCGCAAGCGGGTCCGGCCAGTGGCAGAACCGAACGGCAAAACGGCGCTGGTCACCGGCTCGACCGACGGCGTCGGCCGCGTGGTGGCAAAACGGCTGGGAGAAGGCGACTGGCGCGTACTGGTACACGGTCGCGATCGCACGCGCGGCGAAGGCCTCGTTGCCGAGATCGAGGCGGCCGGCGGCGCGGCGCAATTTCTGGCCGCGGACTTTTCCGCGCTTGCCGACGTGCGGCGGCTCGCCGTTGCGGTGCAGCAGGCGACCGATGGGCTCGACCTCCTCATCAACAATGCTGGCATTGGCAGCGGCGGCCCGCAGGGCACGCGGCAGGAGAGCGCCGACGGATACGAGTTGCGCTTCGCGGTGAACTATCTGGCCGGCTTTCTGCTCACCCATCTGCTGTTACCGCTTCTGAAAGTGAGCGCGCCGGCCCGTATCGTCAACGTCTCTTCGCTCGGCCAGCAGCCGATCGACTTCGACGACGTGATGTTGACGCACGACTACAGCGGCATGCGCGCCTATCGCCAGAGCAAGCTGGCGCAGATCCTGTTCACCCTCGATCTTGCCCGCGCGCTGGATGGCACCGGCGTAACGGTCAATGCCCTGCATCCGGCGACGTTCATGGACACGAAGATGGTGCGCGAGTTCGGCACGCCGAGGAGCACCGTGGCGGAGGGCGCCGACGCCATCCTCAAGCTCTCGATCTCGCCCGAGGTCGAGGGGCGCAGCGGACTTTTTTTCAACGGCCTGCACGAGGCGCATGCGGACGCGCAGGCCTACGATCCGCAAGCAAGGCAGCGGCTCAAGACACTCAGTCGGGAACTTGCCGGCCTGGTCCCGCCGAATATCGGCTAGTTTTGACGCGCCAAATCAGTTGCGATATTCAACCGGCAGCGCCCACGAGTCCCGACCGATGTGCGCCACACGAGCCTTGCTGCAGCGCGTCCCCGCATGACCATCCGCCTGCACCGCGGTGATTTGCCGGATCTTTCGCGCTATACGGGCGCGGGCGCGGTTGCGATTGATACGGAGACCATGGGGCTCGACCCGGCCCGCGACCGGCTGTGCCTTGTTCAGCTTTCGCCCGGCGATGGTTCTGCGGACCTGGTGCAGATTCCCGCGCACGCCCGGGACACGCCCAACTTCGCGCCCAATCTGAAGCAACTCCTCGCCGATGCCCGGCTGCTCAAGATTTTTCATTTCGCGCGATTCGATCTCGCCATGCTCTACAAGACCCTCGGCGTCATGCCGCAGCCGGTCTACTGCACCAAGATCGCCTCGCGTCTTGTGCGGACCTATACCGACAAGCACGGCCTCAAGGACCTGGTGCGCGAGGTGCTGGGGCACGACCTCTCGAAACAGCAGCAATTGTCCGATTGGGGCGCGGCGGAGCTCAACGACTCCCAGCTTTCCTATGCGGCCGCCGACGTGTTCTATCTGCACGCGCTCAAAGAGCGGCTCGATGCCATGCTCGCGCGCGAGGGCCGGGAAGGGCTGGCCGCAGCCTGCTTTCGCTTCCTGCCGGACCGTGTGCGGCTTGATCTCGCGGGCTTTGGCGGAGAAGATATTTTCGCCCATTCCTAGCCGCTGCGTCGCCGCGGCGGCCGCCTTTTGCCGGCCCCGTCCGGGCCACATTCATAGGCGACAATTCCCGGTGGGCCGCTAAAATCGATCTGGCTGTGATCCGCATCCGGGCAATGTCTGAGGGGACCACCGCTTGACCACTGTCCATCCCGTCGACATTGCGAAGGCTCCTTTCTCGGCGAAGAGCCGCGGGGATATCGCGCGGACTTATCGCGCCGCACAGCGGCACAGCCGGTACGTGCGTTGGCTCCGGCTCAGCGTGCCTGTCGGCATCGCAGTGGCTTTGTTTACGGTCGTCGCGGCCAACTACATGCCGCCGATCGGGGGTTTTCGGTTGCCGGGGGAACTCGGCAAGCTCGTCATCAAAGGTACCAAGATCACGATGCAGCAGCCGCGGCTCTCCGGCTTCACCGCGGATTCTCGCCCTTATGAGTTCACGGCGAACGCTGCCGCGCAGGACATCACCAAACCCGATTTCATGGAATTGCAACAGCCGCGCGGCAAGATTCAGATGGAAGACAAGAGCATAGTCGACATAACGGCCGCTTCGGGCAGCTACGACGCCAAGACCGAAATACTGACGCTCATCGATAATGTCCACGTCCTCTCTTCGGCGGGCTACGAGGCGCGCCTGAGCGAGGCGGGGATCGATATGCACAAGAGCGTGGTGGTGTCTGAGAAGCCGGTCTGGGTAAAGCTACTCAACGGCTTTCTGAACGCCAGCCGGATGGAGGTGACCGATAACGGCACCGTTTTGCATTTCGGCGGCGGCGTCGCGATGACCATGTATCCGGACAACGGTTCCGCAAAGGCAAGCGAGCGATGACGCGCCGGCTTCGATTCTGGATTGTGATGATGGCTTTGGCTGCGCCGTGGTCTGCAGCGGCGCAGGAACGATCCCCGGCCGGGCCAGGTCCGACCCAGACTGTCCTTCAGAACCGGAATGAGGGGCAGCCGATCCACATCGAATCCACATCGCTCGAAGTGCGCGACAAGAGCAAGGTCGCGACCTTCACCGGCGACGTTGTGGTGGTCCAGGGTGACACGACGATAAAATGCCAGACGCTCATCGTCTTCTATGGGGGCCCGGAGGGGGCCGGCGCCGGCAAACGCGTTGCGGGCACCCGGCCGGCTCCGGGCGCATCCCAGAGCGGGCAAAGCCATTCAGCGCCGATGGTACCGCAAGGAGAGCAGGACATCCGCAGGATAGAAGCGCGTGGCGGCGTCACCGTTGTCTCCAAGGACCAGAACGCGAGCGGCGACCTTGGCGTCTACGACCCCAAGGCGAAGACGATCACGCTGATCGGCAATGTCGTGGTCAGCCAGGGCAAGAACGTCCTGCACGGCGATCGAGTCGTGGTCAATATGGCGACAGGAGATGCGCTATTCGAATCGCCGACCCAAAACAGGGTCCGCGCGCTCTTTCAGCCCGGCAAGAACGACATTGGCACCCCGAGCAACATTATGTCCGTCGGACCGAACCGGACGAATTGAGCATGCCGGCCGCGGCATCGCCGCGGGAAATCGGCTAAAATCCTTCTTCGAGCCCGAACCGTCCGCGATTCGCGGCTGAAGACTTCCCGAGACTGGTGTGCTGGACATTTTCTCATATTTTCGGCGCCGCTCCGCCCCAAAACGTGGCAAAGCGACCGCCGTCTCCGGAGGAGAGGTTATTGACCTCGCGAGCATGGGCGGCACCATCAATGGCACCTATGTCGATATCGCGAGCCTGCCGCCGCCGACGGCGAAGGCGCGCGGCAAGCCTCCGCCAGCGCAACCGCTGCGCCAACCTTCGTCGGAAAGCGCGCCGCGGCTGCCGCCCCAACCGCACCGCCGCGGAGATGGGAACGGCGCCGCGCCGGCCGAACGCAAGAGCGGCCTGTTCGTCCACGGAGTGGAGAAGAGCTTCGTCGGGCGCAAGGTGGTCAAGAATGTAAGCCTTTACCTGCGCAAGGGCGAGGCGGTGGGTCTTCTCGGTCCCAACGGGGCCGGCAAGACGACGGTCTTCTACATGATGACCGGTCTCATCAAGGCCGATAAAGGACGGATCGAGCTCGACGGCTACAACGTCACGGCACTGCCGATGTACCAGCGGGCCCGTCTCGGCATCGGCTACCTCCCGCAAGAAGCCTCGATTTTTCGCGGCCTCAACGTCGAGCAGAATATCCGCGCCGTGCTCGAAGTGGTCGAGCCCGACGCCAAGCAGCGCGAGCACGATCTCAACGGGCTGCTTGAGGAGTTCGGCATCATGCGATTGCGAAAAACGCCGTCGATCGCCCTCTCCGGCGGTGAGCGCCGGCGCGTCGAGATCGCCCGCTCGATCGCCACGCGGCCGAATTACATGCTGCTCGACGAGCCTTTCGCCGGCATCGATCCAATCGCCGTCGGCGATATCCAGTCGCTGGTGCGCCATCTGACCAATCGCGGCATCGGCGTGTTGATCACCGACCATAATGTGCGCGAGACGCTCGGTCTCACCGATCGCGCCTACATCATCTATTCCGGCGAAGTGCTGATGGAGGGCCGCGCCGACGAGATCGTTAACAACCCGGACGTGCGGCGGCTCTATCTCGGCGAGGAGTTCCGGCTTTAAGCCTATCCGCAATCGGTTGACGACAGCGCGGCCGGATTGCGCTAGAGAACAAGCAAGAATTGGACCACTTCGGCCGCCCGCGATGGCACTGTCACAAAAACTGCAGATCCGCCAGAGCCAAGCGCTAGTGATGACGCCGCAACTGATGCAGGCGATCAAGCTGTTGCAGCTTTCCAATCTCGATCTGGTCGCCTATGTCGAAGCGGAACTTGAGCGCAACCCTTTGCTTGAGCGCGGCACCGAGGACGAACCGACGCCAGGCGACCTCGACGACAGCGAAACGGCGGACAAGGCCACGACGGACGGCGCGGCGTGGAACGGGAACGAAAGCGGGCCGAAGAACGGCGATGCTGATACAGAGCGTCTCGATACGCGTCTCGACGACGCCTTCCCCGATGACGCCGAGCCGAACCGCCCGCGCAGTGCCGAAGCTCCGGCGGGATATTCGCAATGGGCGGGTGTCGGCTCCGGCGGCCGCGATGACGGCGACTACAATCTTGAGGCGTTCGTTTCCGCTGAAACGACGCTGGCGGACTGGCTGCGAGAACAGC
>JASHRY010000059.1 GCA_030037105.1 Xanthobacteraceae bacterium | reverse complement strand
CCCTACAGCCCAGACCTCAATCCGATCGAGCAGGTCTTCGCCAAGCTCAAGACCCTGCTCAGAAAAGCCGACGAGCGAACCGTCGAAACGACCTGGCGACGTATCGGAACCTTGCTCAACGCATTCCCTCCGCAGGAATGCGCAAACTACTTCCGAAACGCAGGATATGCTTCAGCCTAAGTGAAATGGACTCTAATCGTCCCGTAAAGGTGTCGGAGCCTTCGTATCCAGTTAGCGGGCAGGTACAGACACGGAGTAAAATCAATGACGCGAAGCAACCTTGTTCGGTTGGTCCTGACATTAGCACTCGTGCAATTCGCGGCGACGACCCAGGCCGCCAACTATGTGGTCGGTTCGATTCACATCACCCAGCCCTGGGCCCAGGCGACGCCAAAAGGAGCCTCATCGGCTGCGGCATACATGACGCTCACGAACACCGGCGGTACGCCGGATCGGGTCAGCTGCGTTTCGAGCGACGCCAGCGCCAAATGCCAAATTCATTCCATGACCATGGACAATGGCGTGATGGAAATGCGGCCGGTGGAAGGTGGGTTGGAAATCAAGCCGGGCGAAACGGTGACGTTGAAGCCCTCCGGCTTTCACGTGATGCTGACGGATCTCAAGACTCCGCTTGAGCAAGGCAAGACTGTCGAAGTCACGCTGCGGTTTGAAAAGGCCGGCACCGTTAAGGTCGAGCTTCCAATCACATCTTTAGGCGCTTCCGGGCCCGGAGAGCCAGCTGGCGGAATGCAAATGGACCACAGCGGCATGCATATGGACCACCATTGAAGCGCCGGAAAGGCGGACCGAACTGCTGTAGACCCATTGACGACCGAGTTGGGGCGAACAATGGTGCATTTTTCTCCTCCCCGGCTCGCTTCGTCATGCGCTCGCTCCTCTTCGTCCCCGCCGACAGCGCAAAGAAGCTCGACAAGGCGATGACGAGCGGCGCCGATGCGTTGATCGTGGACCTTGAGGATTCGATCGCGCTCGACGCCAAAGCGCGGGCGCGCGACAGCGCCGCAGCCTTCCTGAAGGAGGCGGTCGCGACCGCGCCGCGGCCCTTTCTGCTCGTGCGCGTGAACGGGCTGCAGACCGGTCTCACCGACGCCGACCTCGATGCCGTTGTGCCGGCAAGACCCGACGCCATCGTGCTGCCGAAGGCGGAAGGCGGCGCCGCGGTCGTCCACGCCGACGCCAAGCTCGCCGTGCGCGAGGCGATCAACGATCTGCCCAACGGTCGGATCAAGATCGTCGCCCTTGCGACCGAAACCGCGGCGGCGTTGTTCCTTGCCGGCACCTATCGCGGCGCCAGCGCGCGCCTCGCCGCTCTCACCTGGGGCGCCGAGGACCTTTCCGCCGAACTCGGCGCCGAGATGAACCGCGACGCGCAGGGCCGTTTCCTCGACCCTTACCGGTTGGCGCGGGCGCTCTGTCTTGCCGCCGCGGCCGCCGCCGAGGTGCCGGCGATCGACACCGTCTACGTCGATTTCCACGACAGCGCCGGATTGCGCCGCGAATGCGAGGAGGCGCGCCGCGACGGCTTTACCGGCAAGATGGCGATCCACCCGGTCCAGGTGCCGATCATCAACGAGCTGTTCACGCCGACGGCGGAAGCGCTGGCGCGCGCGCGGGCCATCGTCGCTGCCTTCGCCGCCAATCCCGACGCGGGCGTCGTGGCGATCGACGGCGTCATGGTCGATCGCCCGCACCTCCTCCGCGCCCAGCGGCTGCTGGCGCGCTTTCTCTCACCGCATGGTGCGCATGGCAGGGAAGGTGAATAAACCGAGCCGGTCCCGCGACTTAGGCATGCCCGAACTTTGCCAAGCCGTTCCCAGAAACGCGCCAAAAGCCGAGGGGACCGGAGCGCCAAAAGGCGCGCCGCGCCCTGTCGAATATGTTACCGGGCCCGGGCATCCGCTTGATGTGTGTCAACGACGATATTAAACTGACATATATGGAGAAGACGCAAGTCTACCTGCGCAAGGAAGAACTCGACGCGTTGCGCAAGGCCGCCGTGCGGTCGAAGCGCAGCGTCGCCGCGCTGGTGCGCGAAGCCATCCGCAAGGTCGTGCTGGTGCCGCCGGCCGAAGGTCCGGTCGCGATCTGGGACGGCGAGCCCAAGCGCAGCTCGCTCGAGCACGACAGCATTTACGACGAGCCGTGATCCGGCAAGGCGAGCCGGTCTTCGTCGACAGCGGGGCGTGGATCGCGCTGGCGCTATCGCGCGACCCGCTGCATGCGCAAGCGCGGGAGCAATGGGATTTGCTGCGTGCCGCCGGCGCCAAGCTTCACACCTCCGTTCCGGTCGTCATCGAGACGTTCACCTTTCTCGATCGCAACGCCAACAGGGACGTGGCGCTGGCATGGAAAGATTCGTTGGCCAAGCCCGGCCTTCTTAACATCCTTTCCTGCGAACTGCGCGACCTGCGGCGGTCGTGGGACTATTTCCGGCGCGCCGACCTGCACAAATTGTCCGCCGTTGATGCGACCAGCTTCGCGATCATGAAGCGTGCGCGGATACGGCTTACCTACACGTTTGATCATCACTTTGCCGTCGTCGGATTCAGGATGGTGAGCTAGCGCGCAGGGCGCGTCATATTCATGGTTTGCCGTACACCATTTTCGGATCGAACACCCGCTGCTCGCGGAATTCGAGCCGGACCGCGCCGGCCTTGCCGAGCGGCACCGCGCGATAAAAGCAGGACCGGCGGCCAGTATGGCAGGCACCCCCCACTTGTTCGACCTTGATCCAGACCGCATCCTGGTCGCAGTCGATGCGCATCTCGACCACGCGCTGGGTGTGGCCGGAGGTCTCGCCCTTGCGCCATAGCACGCCGCGCGAGCGGCTGAAGTACCACGCCTCCCCGCTGGCGATGGTCTTCGCCAGCGCCTCGGCGTTCATGTGCGCGACCATCAAGACGTCGCCCGAAACCGCGTCGGTGGCGACGCAGGTGACGAGCCCGTCAGCGTCGAACTTCGGCGTCAGCGCCGAGCCTTCCTCGCGGGCGGCAGGCGCGCCGGGCGCTGCGAATGGCGGTTTATCGGACATGGTCGCTTCATCGTTACGAGCGTAGGCGCAGGCGCGGTTGCCGGGACTCGCACCGGCCCTGCGATATTAATATATATCGTTCACGGGCGAACCCACGCGGACCCAATGATCAACGAGATTTACAATCGCCGCATCATCGAGCTGGCGGGAACAATTCCGCGGATCGGCCGGCTCGCTCAGCCGGACGCGAGCGCGACCGCGCTTTCGCGGCTGTGCGGCTCCACAGTCACCATCGACCTGAAGATGGACGGCGATACCGTGACCGACTTCGCCCACGAGGTGAAAGCCTGCGCGCTCGGCCAAGCGTCCTCCTCGATCATGGCGCGCAACATCATCGGCTCCAAGGCCGACGAACTGCGCCAGCTCCGCGAGACCGTGCGCAAGATGCTCAAGGAGAACGGCGCGCCGCCGCGCGAGGGCAAGTGGGCCGATATCGCCGTGCTCGAGCCGGTGCGCGACTACAAGGCGCGCCACGCCTCCACCATGCTGACCTTCGACGCCGTGGTCAACGCCATCGGCCAGATCGAGATGAGACGCGGCGGCAAGGCCGTGACCGAAACGGCGGCGCCGGCCGCAGCGGCCACGGCCAAGACCGCCGCCGAGTGACTCTTGTCATTCCGGAAACCGCGAAGCGGATGTCCGGAATCCGTAACCCCATCCGTGTGGTTTCTGCCCCCGGCGGGATTATTGAGTCCGGGCTCGCGGGCCAAAAAGCCCGCGCCGCGGAATGACGGCGTTGGAGGATGGGAATGTCCTTCGACATCTTCATCGCCGCTTGCCGCCGCGCCCCGCGCCTTTTCGGTCGGGGAGCGGTGAAGGCGTATCAGTACACGCTCTCCTCGCTGGTCGGACCGCGCTGCCGCCACCTGCCGACCTGCTCGGACTATGCCGAGGAGGCGATCGACCGCTTCGGCCTGTGGGCCGGCGGCTGGATGGCCTTGGCCCGCCTCATGCGTTGCCGGCCGTGGGGCACCGCGGGTCTCGATTTTGTTCCCGAAGCGTTGCCGGCAAATTCGCGCTGGTATATGCCGTGGCGCTTCGGACGCTGGCGCGCAACGAATCCCGAACCGCCGCGGGCCCATTCACTTGTCGAACCGGACGCGGCAAGGGAGTGATCGACGAAAGATTGGAATCGCCCGGTCACGCTTACCTGCATTCGTCGGCAGCGAGTGAGCAACAGGAGCCAGATATGGTCGCACTGACCTTTCCCGACGGCGCGCGTCGGGATTACCCCCCCGACACCACCGGCCTCGATATCGCCAAGGGGATTTCGCCGTCGCTCGCCAAGCGCACGGTGGCGATGGCGCTCAACGGCAAGCTCGCCGATCTTTCCGATCCGATCGAGCGCGACGCCAAGATCGAGTTCCTCACCCGCGACGACCCGCGCGCGCTCGAACTGATCCGTCACGACGCCGCCCACGTGCTCGCGGAAGCCGTGCAGACGCTGTGGCCGGGCACGCAGGTCACCATCGGGCCGGTGATCGAGAACGGCTTCTATTACGATTTCTTCCGCAACCAGCCGTTCACGCCGGAGGACTTCGCCGCCATCGAGAAGAAGATGCGCGAGATCATCGCGCGCGACAAACCCTTCATCAAGGAAGTCTGGTCGCGCGAGCGGGCGGAGAAGGTCTTCCGCGACAAGGGCGAGCTGTTCAAGGTCGAGCTCATCGACGCCATCCCCGAAGACCAGCAAATAAAAATCTACAAGCAGGGCGACTGGTTCGATCTCTGCCGCGGCCCGCATATGACCTCGACCGGGAAGGTCGGCAACGCCTTCAAGCTGATGAAGGTCGCCGGCGCCTATTGGCGCGGCGATTCCAGCCGCGAAATGCTCTCGCGCATCTACGGCACCGCCTTCGCCAAGCAGGAAGAGCTTGATGCCTATCTCAAGCAGATCGAGGAGGCGGAGAAGCGCGACCACCGCAAGCTCGGCCGCGAGATGGATCTGTTTCATTTCCAGGAAGAGGCGCCCGGCGCGGTGTTCTGGCACCCGAAAGGGTGGACGCTGTTCCAGACGCTGGAGAACTACATCCGCCGCCGCCAGGCCGCCGCCGGCTATATGGAGGTAAACGCGCCGCAGCTCATCGATTCATCGCTGTGGGTCGCCTCCGGCCACATGGCGACCTTCCGCGACCTGATGTTTCTCGTCGAGCCGCGCGAGGAGGACGAGCGCACCTTCGTGATCAAGCCGATGAACTGCCCCGGCCACGTCCAGATTTTCAAGAACGGTCTCAAATCCTATCGCGATCTGCCGTTCAAGATCGCCGAATTCGGCAAGGTGCACCGCTTCGAGCCGTCGGGCGCGCTGCACGGGCTGTTGCGCGTGCGCGCCTTCACCCAGGACGACGCCCACATCTTCGTCACCGAGGACGAGATCGCCGAAGAGGCCCTCAAGGTCAACGACCTGATCCTGTCGATCTATGCGGATTTCGGCTTCGAGGACGTGCGCATCAAGTTTTCCGACCGCCCGGAGAAGCGCATCGGCGAGGATTCGGTGTGGGACAAGGCCGAAGCCGCCTTGATGCAGGCGCTCGAAGCGTCGGGGCGGCCGTGGACCCTTAATAAGGGCGAAGGCGCCTTCTACGGCCCCAAGCTCGAATACGTGCTGCGCGACGCCATCGGCCGCGACTGGCAATGCGGCACCGTGCAGGTCGATCTCAACATGCCCGGCCGGCTCGGCGCCTTCTACATCGACGCGCATTCCAACAAGGTGACGCCGGTAATGCTGCACCGCGCCATGTTCGGCTCGCTCGAGCGCTTCACCGGCATCATGATCGAGCACTATGCGGGCCATCTGCCGCTGTGGCTCGCGCCGCTGCAGGCAATGGTCGCCACCATCACCTCGGATGCCGACGATTACGCGCGCGAGGCACTGGCAGCAGCGCTGCGCACGGGTCTGCGCGTCGAAGGCGATCTGCGCAACGAGAAGATCAATTACAAGGTGCGCGAGCATTCGCTGGCGAAAATTCCGGTCCTGCTCGTCGTCGGCCGCAAGGAAGCCGCGGAGCGCACCGTCTCGATCCGCCGCCTCGGCAGCGAGACGCAGCAGACCATGCCGCTCGAGGCCGCGCTCGCGGCGCTGGCCGAGGAAGCCGTGCCGCCGGACGAACGGCGACGAAAGCAGGCGGCGTAATAGCGACCCTCCAGGCGGACGCCGCGGGCTGATACAAGCGCCGCACTCTTCTCGTGTGCGGGAAGCCTGTAGCCCCGCATGAGCCTGTAGCCTGTAGCGGGTGATGCGCGGAGAAGCTTCTCCCGGATTTCGCTGCGCTCATCTGGGCTTCTGTAACGGGCCTTGGTAAGTCAATCTTTTTGCATCGTCCAACAGCCGGGCACTTGCTTCTGTACGGGGTCGGCGCTGAGGCCGCCGCCTGATGGGATGCGAGAGGATAGGCCGGCCAATCTACAGATGCGTGCTCGATGGCAACGTCCCGGATTGCGGTCTGACCTGATCCATCGTCCCGGCGAAGGGACTTTGCTTCGGAAAGGCCTGGTGTGGTGGCCCGCCCGAAAACCTATGTTGTCCTCGTTAAGTTGCTGCAGCGAGCGGGATGGCGCTCATCGGCCTGGCGCGCATCACCGACAATGTCGTTCTCTCGGGCTCGGCCAGCTTCGGCGCGGGCCCGGATGCGAGCCAGTTCGCCGGCCGCGTCGACATGCAGTTCGCGTGGTAGATGAGCATTCGTCGTATCGTATCGTCCCCCGCCCCTGACACGGCGGGCAACAATCGCTCCTCTCCTTCTCGGACGCCGGACGGAATGCGGACTATCTGACGCCAGGCCGAGGCAGGAAAGAGAATGACAACTTGGCTCCTTCGGGCCGCGGCCATGGGCGCGGTTTTGCTTCCTCTCACCGCCGTTGCGCAACAGGCGGGCAGCAAGAGAGCGAGTGGCAGAAACTGCCGCGCATGCAGCTCGATCGGCAATTCGCCGGACCGCTGCGGGACACGATCGTGCAGCGCTGGCGCGATCCCGTCGACGGCACCGTGTGCTACATCTATCTGCCGATCACCGCCGCGCATTCCGCCCCGACGCCGTCCGGTTATGTGGAGTATGGCGCCAACGTCATCGGCTCGATCAGTTGCCTCGAGCCGGCAAAAAGCGCCGGCGCGGCGAAGCACACGCAGCACTGAGTCTCGGCAATTCCGAGCGCGATCGGCGCATCGCCCTCACCGCGCCAGCACCTCGACCTCGCCGTCGACGCCGGTGATGACCTTGAAATTGCGCTGATAGGTCTTGCCTTCGTTGCGCGCGATGACGTGGTAAACGCCCTCGGCGAGCACGACCCGGGGGAAGGCGCCGATCGATTCCTTGATCACGTCGCCGCCGGGCGTGAGCACGGTCCATTGCGTGTTGGCGAGCGCCTCGCCGCCCTTCTCGTTGACGAGCTTGAAGGTGATGATCGCGGCGCGATGGGTGACGACGATGTCGGTGAGCTTGCCGGCCTGGACGTGCACGTCCGAGCGCACCACCGAATTGCCGTCGCCGTAATTCGACACGATGTAATAGGTCCCTTCGGGCAGCAGAACGACGTCGCCGGTCATCACGTTCGGCACGATCGGCCGCCGCTCGGTGGTATCGAACTGGCTGCCCTGATAGATGTCGAAGGAAATTTGCCCGGTGGGAATGCGCGCATCGCCGACCCGGCCCTCCAGGCGCACGCCGCCGGCGGGGATGTCGAACACTTCGCGCACGGTCCCGGAGCGCAATTGCACCGCCTTCGCCGCGCTGGCGAGGCCGAAGCTCGCATGCACGACGTAGCTGCCGGGCGGCAGCATGAATATCGGCGCCGCGGCCTTGTCTTCCTTGACCAAAGGGAACGCGCCGGTCGCGTCGGGCTTAGCTGCATAGACGCGCCAGATGATGCCGCCGCTGATCGGCGGGGCGTCCCGTCCATAGCGGGCGGCGAGAGCAAGCGCGACGTGCCCGGCGGGAACGACGGGCACGGCCTGCGCGAGCGGCGGTGCCGGCGACGGCGGCGGCGCCAGCGCCGCACCGGGTGAGCCGGTGCCGGGAATGAGCGGGACCGAAATTGCGGATTGCGGCGCAATCAGATTGCGGGCCTGCGCCAAGGCGGGAATCGGCGCAATGAAGACGAATGCCAATGCCGCTGCCCATGCCGCACAGTATCGAACCCCGCTCGCGCCTCGCCCCGGCATGGCGGGCTTTTCGATCGCAATCACGGCAATTTAATGCCGTCGCGAACGCACCGTCGCCGCCGGGCGGGGACCGCCTTCACCGCGCCTTCACCTTGCTTCACCATACTTTATCATAACAGAGATCTGACAACTTGTTGCCGACCGCGCCGTGGTCGATCATCGGCAATCGCAACGGCCCCGTCAGCGCAATGCAAATGAGGACCGGGTGATTACCCTCGACATTCGACCCGCGCCGGTTCGGCCAAAGCCTGGCCAGCCTGTTGTCGGGCTTGTTCTCGGCAGCGGCGCGGCCCGCGGTTTCGCCCATATCGGCGTCATCCGCGCCCTCACGGCGCAGGGCATCGTGCCCGACATTGTGGTCGGCACCTCGATGGGCGCACTGGTCGGGGGTTGTTACGCAAACAACCAACTCGACGCATTGGAGGACTGGGCGCGCTCCCTCACGCTGCGGCGCATCCTCAGTTATCTCGATGTCAGGATCGGCGGTTCCGGCCTCATCGGCGGCGGACGGCTGGCCAAACGGCTCGAGGCCACGATCGGGACCACCTTGATCGAGCAGCTTCCGATCAAGTTCGCGGCGATTGCGACCGAGGTCGGAACCGGCCACGAAATCTGGCTGACGCGCGGCGCGCTGGCGCCGGCGCTACGCGCCTCTTACGCTTTGCCGGGGGTGTTCCCGCCGGTCCGTCTCGGCGGGCGCTGGCTGATCGACGGGGCGCTGGTCAATCCGGTACCAGTCACGGCGGCGCGCGCGTTCGGCGCGCGCGTCGTCATCGCGGTCAATCTTGACGCCGACCGTTTCGCCCGCGGCGCCACCATCGCGAGCCACGGCTCCGACGCGAGCGACGAAGCGGCCGATACGCCGCCTGAAAATTCACGCAACGGCTTTTTGGGCTTGCGCGGCATGTTCGGCGCCGAACGCGCGCTCAGGCGTCAGATTTTCGCTGCAAGCTCGCGGCCGAGCTTTTCCACCGTCATGATCGAGGCGTTCAACATCATGCAGGACCGCCTCACCCGCATGCGGCTCGCCGGCGACCCGCCCGACGTGCATATCACGCCGCATATCGGCCACATCGGATGGCTCGATTTCCATCGTGCTCCGGACGCGATTGCCGCCGGGAAGACCGCCGCGGAAAAGGCGCTCGAGCCGATTATCGATACCATCGCCGCGTTGGGCGCCTTGGGCTGATACGGAAAGATCGTTATAGTGAAAGTTGTTGCGGGGCACAGCTCGTCTGATATGCGAGCCGTGCTCGCGGTGGGAGAAAGGCCGGGCACTCAGGCAAATTTGCCCTCATGCCAACCGCAAGGAACATCGACCCAACTGCCGCCGGCGTCAGGCGCTCACGATGTAGTCGCGCATCGCCGCCGATTCGCGTTCCATTTCATTGAGCCGATGCTTGACCACGTCGCCGATCGACACGATGCCGACAATCCGACCTTCGTCGACCACGGGCATGTGCCGGAACTTGCCCACGGTCATGCGTTCCATGATGCTCGAAATCGTCTCGCTCTCGTGGCAGGTCTCGACGCTGCGCGTCATCGTGCGGCTCACCGGCTCGTCGAGCACCGCAGCGCCGCGCTCGGCAAGCACGCGGACGATGTCGCGTTCGGAGATGATGCCGACGATATGCTTGTCGGCGCCGAGAATCGGCGCCGCGCCGATGCGTTTCTCGGCCAAAAGCCGAACGGCGTCACCGATGGTGATGCCGGGGTCGATCGTGGCGACCTCGCGCCCCTTGGTCGCGAGTATGATGCTGACAGTCATCATTACCTCCCTAACAGCACGCCGCTGCACTCCCGCAGACACGGGTGCCATGATTATGTTTTGGGTCACCGCCGCGTTCCGTCGGCGTACTTTTTTAATTGACGGGCGAGGCTGTGAAATCGGCCCGTCCTCGTTTGCCTGCGCCTATTGCGGTGCAGCATCGAGTCCCGCTTGGGTCGCCCGGAGACCGGCGCTGACTGTGCCGGAACCATGGCAGACAAATGCGGCGGCATGATGCAATCTGCCGTTATCTGCCGCTCGGCTCGACATCGAATTCGTCCCTGGAAACGACTGGATCAAAGACGTTGAACAACAACAATCCGGCAAGGAAGCCGCCAATGTGAGCCTGCCAGGCGATTTCCTGTCCTTCCTCGCCCATCGGGACGGTGCCAAGGCCGAACAGCGCATTCAATCCGATCCAGGCGCCGAGGAATATCAGGAATCGCGGATCGCGCAGCGTCGCCATGAGCGGCGCTGCGGGCATCCGATAGGCGTTTTCGCCGGTCTCCCCCCGCCACAACCCGAGCGGGCCACCTCTCTGGAAGACGAAGCGTAGCGCCGCCGCCATGGCGCCGGAAATCGCCGCCGAGGCGCCGATCATCGGCACCATCGCGCCCGGATGGCTGATGAGATGCGCGAACGCGCCGGCGGCGGCCATGACCAGCATGAAGAGCACGTAACGCCAGGTCCCGAAGCGGCGCGCAAGCGCGGTGCCAAATGGCAGCAGCCAAGCCAGATTGAGACCGATATGCAGGAGATTGGCGTGGAGAAAAGCATAAGTGAAGAAGGTCCAGAGATCGGCGCCGAAGCCGCCGGAAAATGAACCGCCGGTGAGACGAGCGGTGTCGTAACGCGCCGGAATGAAGGCGAAGGTCAGGACCAGTCGCAAGTCTTCGGCGTCCGTCAGCACAAACATTCTCAGCACGTGCACGACGATGAGCACGGCCGCCGTCGCGAGCACGACCGGCGGCACATTGAACATCGGCTCCGAACGCTGAATCACCGGAATGCACCTGCGTCCTGCCGACATAAGCGGCCGCAGCGGCGACGGCAAGCGGTGCAGCAGAACGGCGGCGCGCCGGTAAAAACAAAAGGGAAGGCTTGCGCCTTCCCTTTTGCGCCTGCGCGGGGTTTCGCGCTCAACGCCAACGCTCCCTGCCTCGGTCGCACAGCGGCTCGCGGGCCCGCTCGGCGTCGGTCACATCCCCTCGCCTCCCTGATAACGACGCGGCCCGCGAGCGGCCGCCTATTCCTCAGTGACGCCACCCTAGGCAGCCGTGCCGGCGCCGCCAACGTCAACGCTTCCTTAAGGCTAATGGAACGTTGCCGCGGCCGCGCCGGCGCGGACGCGCGTGGTCGGCACGCGCTTTGCTCCCCCCTGCGCACGGCAAACGAATGTGCACGCCTTGTCCCGATCGGAGACAGGTGCGCGCGATATCTGCGCAGTGCGGGACGGATCGTTCATGAAACACGCTGCGAGCCGCGAGCTTTACGCCTATTGGGAGGCGCGGCGCGGCACTCGCCGGGCGCCCGAGCGCGCGGAGATCGAACCCGGCGCCATTCGCGGCGCGCTCAGCGATGCTTTCATCCTCGCGCTCGACGGCAGCGCCGGTTATCCAATCAGGCTCGCCGGGACCCGGGTCTGCGCGCTGTTCGGTTGTG
>JASHRY010000008.1 GCA_030037105.1 Xanthobacteraceae bacterium | reverse complement strand
CGGGTGGCCGAAAATGCCGAACACGCCGCATTCTTCACGCAGCCGGTCGTCGTCAAGATCGAGGAGGGCGGGTTCTGTCATCGCAATCGGCCTGCAGTCATCTCAATGCGCTATTCCCTTGGCCTCGATCAATTGCTGCATTGCGCTGCGAGTTGACCGATCATAACCCGCATTGGCGTCAGCGGGCACATCGGCCTCGCTGTGCTGATCGGGCGGACTGTCCGGGGTATCGGTTTCTTCCGGCTGTGTCCGTCTCAGCTTCTTCAAAATGGTGCTTTCCGGGTCCTCCGGCAACATCGATATCAGCCATTGCCCGGTCCCGGCCAGGACGACCCGCGATTTGGCGCCTTTCACCCAAGCCGGCTGACTGCGATCGGGAACAAGCCAGGTGAAGAACTGGAAGGCGACGACCACGATCACGAGACCCCGTCCCAGCCCAAAGAGGAAGCCGAGCGTGCGATCGAGCGCCCCCACCCGGCTGTCGAGTACCATGTCGGAGACCCGTATGGTCAAGACCGAGACCACGAGAAGCGTGCCCACGAACACGCCACCCACCACCGCAACATCGGCGACGATGTCATTGTTGAAGTATTGTTTGGCGTAAGGCAAAAGCCTGCCATACGAATAGAGCGTCACGGCGGCGGCCAGCACCCAGGCGGTGATCGAAAGCACCTCGCGCATGAAGCCGCGCACCATGGCGAGTAGTCCCGAAACCAGCATCACGACAATGAGCACGACGTCGAGCAGCGTGATTGGCATCGTTTGCTGGTCCGCTGGCTGGCCGAAACGCGTTTGCACGCGCACGCGCCCCGACTCGGCAGTGCTGCCGGGCTTCGAGGAGACGCCCGCCGTGTATACCCGGCTCGGTTAACGCCGTCACCCATCTTCTCGCGCGCTCAACAGCCTGATTTTATGGTTAAATCCGGGCAGCCCGGCACGGAGTGGCAGATCGGCGATCACGGTCATGATTCCGGGTGACCGACTCGCCGCTGGGTCGGCGTGCCATTGCGGGCGATATCGACGACGAGGCTTGCAAGCGTATCGATCGTGACGAGGGAAAAGCCGTTAAGAGCCTCGCTGCGCGCGGCCTCCGGCGCGATCGCTTTCGCGAAGCCGAGTTTCTGCGCCTCCTTGAGTCGGGCGGCGGTCTGCGTCACCGGCCGCACCGCGCCCGAGAGCGACACTTCGCCGAAATAAACGGCGTCGGCAGGGAGCGGCGCATGGGCGAGCGAAGACACCAGCGCGGCGGCGGCGGCGACGTCGGCCGCCGGCTCCTGGATGCGCAAGCCTCCGGCGACATTGAGATAGACATCGTGGCCCGAGAGGCGGACGCCGCAATGCGCCTCAAGCACCGCGAGCACCATGGACAGCCGGTTCGAGTCCCAGCCGACGACGGCGCGGCGCGGGGTGCCGAGCGTCGTCGGCGCGACCAACGCCTGGATTTCGACGAGGAGCGGCCGAGTGCCCTCGATGCCGGCGAAGACGGCGGTGCCCGGGCTGCCGAGTTCGCGCTCGGAGAGGAACAGCGCGGACGGGTTTGCGATTTCGCGCAGGCCCGCGCCGGTCATTTCGAAGACGCCGATCTCGTCGGTGGGCCCGAAGCGGTTCTTGATCGCGCGCAGGATGCGAAATTGCTGCGCGCCTTCGCCTTCGAACGAAAGCACCGCATCGACCATGTGCTCGACGACGCGCGGACCGGCGATCTGGCCGTCCTTGGTGACGTGGCCGACCAGGATAACGGCCGCGCCGCTGCGCTTGGCGAAGCGGATCAGTTCGCCCGTAGCGCCGCGCACCTGCGTGACCGTACCGGGCGCGGCTTCGACGGTCTGCGTCCACATGGTCTGAATCGAATCGATGACCAAGAGCCGCGGCGTCGGCCCGTGCCCGAGGGTGGCGATAATGTCATCGACCGAAGTTTCGGCGGCGATCTCGACGGCCGCATCGGTGAGGCCGAGCCGTTCTGCGCGCAGCCGCACCTGCGCCACCGCTTCCTCGCCTGAAATGTACACCGCGCGGTGACGATGGCGGGCGAACGCGGCCGCGACCTCGATCAGCAGCGTGGATTTGCCGATGCCGGGGTCGCCGCCGAGCAGCAGCACCGAGCCGCGCACCAAGCCGCCGCCGGTCACGCGATCGAACTCGGGCAGGCCGGAGGCGAGCCGTGGCGCTTCCTGCGACTCACCCTTAAGCGGCTCGATGACGAAAGGGCGTCCTTTGCGCGACACGCGCGGCGCCGCCGCGGTGTTTTCGCCGACAAGGGTATTCCATTCGCCGCAAGCTTCGCAGCGCCCGGCCCAGCGCGCGAAAGCCGCCCCGCAGCTTTGGCACACGAAGTTTTGTGTCCGCGCGACCATTATCGTGCACCTTCACCCCGCGTCCGGCTCAAGCGCCGCGATAGATCAAACGGCAACGTGGGCCAAGACGGGTGAGGATCTCGTAACCGATGGTTCCGGCCGATGCGGCGACGTCGTCAACGGTAAGGTCACCGCCGATGAACGTCGCGACGTCGCCCCGGTAAACGGCGCCATCGGGAAGATCGGTGATGTTGAGGCAAACCAGATCCATTGAAATGCGGCCGGCGAACGGACAGCGTTTCCCCGCGACGAGTGCCGAACCGCCGTGTGCGCCGTCGGTTGAGCTTGCGGCCCGCATCAGCCCGTCGGCATAGCCCAACGCGGCGACGGCGATGCGCGAGGCGCGTTTTGCCGTCCATGTGGCGCCATAGCCGACCGCTTCGCCGCGGGCGACGGTGCGGATCTGGAGAATGCGCCCGGTCAGTTCGACAACGCCGCGCATCGGATTGGAGCGGTTCGGGGATGGATTGATGCCATAAAGCGCCGCGCCGGGCCTTGCCAGATCGTAAAGCGCCGAATAACCGAGGAAGATGCCGGCGGAATTGGCAAGCGAAGCGGGAATGCCGCGGTACAGGGCGCTGACTTCGCGAAAGAGCTTGATCTGCGCGGCGGTCAGCGGGTGGTCTGCAATTTCGGCACAGGCCAAGTGGCTCATGAGCAGCGTAATGCCGTGATTCCCGGTCTGCACGCGTCGCGCCAGCGCCGCTGCCTCCTCGGCGGAGATGCCGAGCCGATTCATGCCGGTATCGACCTGAAGCGCCGCGCCCCCTTGCCAGTTGCGTGCGGCAGCGAAGGCTTCCCACTCCGCAAGTTCCGCCATGCTATTGATGACCGGCCGTGCGTTAAGCTCGATGAAGGCTGCGCCCCCTTCGGGTGAATACCCATTGAGCACGTAGATCGTGGCCTCCTGCGCACAGCCACGTACGCGTCGCGCTTCCGCGAGATCGGCGACGAAAAACGTCTTGCAGCCGGCCTTGGCAAGCTTCGTTGTGACCGGCTCGAGTCCCAGGCCATAAGCATCGGCCTTGACCACGGCCGCGCATTCCGCTGTGAGGGCTTGGCGCGCGAGCGCCCGCCAGTTCGCTTCGATGGCGTCAAGGTCGATGACGAGCGTGCCGCCGGTTTCCGGCTCGGTCGGGATGCGCTCGGTCTCGGTCAGCTTTTCCGCAAGGGCCATGGCGGGGTTATGGCGGGCGCCGGGATACTGGTAAAGTGTGATGAAGCCGTCGTAGGGGCGGGTTTCAACCCGCCCCTACGACATCCGAGGGATCGAAGGCGATCTTACTGTGATCCAGGCTCAGCACCGGCGCCGATCCCTCCGCCTTAAAGGCTACGATTATTCTCAGGCAGGCGCGTATTTCGTAACGATTTGCACGCGCGGCCGGACGTGTGTTTTCGGCGACATTACTCAGAGCATCATGCAGCTAAATGAGAACGGTGTGATCGCACAGAAAGCTTGGAACGCGCTGCCAGAACATCACCCCCATGTGTCATTGGATGCATTCGTTGTGATGCCAAACCACGTTCACGGCATCATCATGTTGACAGACGATCCAAAATTGCACGCCTTGTCAGAAATCGTGCGTGCGTTCAAAACTTTTTCTGCCCGCGCCATCAACCACCATAATGGCACGCGCGGCGCATTCGTGTGGCAACGCAACTACTATGAGCACATTGTCCGTAATGAAAACGAGTTGAGCCGGATTCGGAGATACATCGTCGACAATCCGGCATGCTGGGCGAAGGATGGCAACAATCCTGCTGTTTGGTCCCTTCGAGAGTCGTAGGGGCGGGTTTGAAACCCGCCCCTACGACTGGTGTGCAGAATCGAGGTTGGCAAAGCGGGTGACCGCGGCCTCGAACTGCAATTCGACGGTGCCGGTCGGACCGTGGCGCTGCTTGCCGATGATCACCTCCGCCTTGCCCGCCACGCGCTCGCCTTCGGCCAGCCACTCGGCGAACTTTTCCCGGTTCGCTTCCGTGG